>JBOFDD010000293.1:0-34935 GCA_051646645.1 Bacteroidales bacterium
TCCATCCGGTAATACAAGCCTTTTGTACGTGAAGAAATAAGTCCCGAATAGGCAAGAACCACATCTGCCTTATCATCCATATTTCGGGCAAGACTGCGAAGCCATTCTGCCGACACTGGCGATGAATTAGCAGTAGTCATAACTAACCAGTCATAATTAGAAGCTTTAAGAGCCATATTGAGAGCAAGCTTACGCCGTGACTGAGTCTTTGCCTCCTCAGGCAAATAGGTATGATAAAGATTTGGATAACTTTGCTCGAGTAGTTTCAGCTCGTCGTTCGTTTCATCCGTTGAGCCATCATTTACTACAATCACCTCAAATTGCGGATAATCCTGTTCAAGAATTAACGGAAGATTCTCTTTTATATAGTCAGCATCATTACAGGCATATACGATCACAGACAAAGGCGGTGTCAGATCCGGCTCTTCGGTGTTAGTTGCTCTGTATATCGCTTTTCGGTAGATTAAAACGTAAAGAATACGTATAATAATGACAAGTAAAACCCCTGCCAGTGTGATTAATTCGGATATTGAAAGAAATCTGTATAGTACGTCCATTCTGTTGTAAATATTAATCAGACGATTGCATATAAGAATCTATATTGCAAGACCTTTATTTTATCGTCAAAAGTAGTAATTCAGCTATTCTGTGCAAACGTATAAATAAAAAAAAATCCCGAACAAACGAAATGAGTTTGTCCGGGAATATTTTCATAGATTAAAGATTGAGGTTTATATTGATTACATATTAGGTTTATACTGATAGAATGCTTTTAATGCTTTCATCAAACTTGCCATGTGAATTACCAGGTAGCGCGACTGATTCAGAATAGCCAGATACAAAACACTACTTTTCGTTGACACATGATACTCTCTCAGATAGCGCAGGTGATCTTTCTGCAAATCAGTAATCAGAGTCAGTATCTCATCCCGTCCCTCAAGAATAGGTGTAAAATCCTCAAACCGCTTATCCTTAAGTGTCATCTTTATCAGATTCATAAATGAATCAAACCTCTTTTGCAATGTCTTAAGTGCCTCATTCTGCTCCTCGTGAAAAGGAGTATGATTATTATTTATATGCTCAAAGCTTGGCTGAGTGATAAATGTGATACAGTGAGCAATATCTCTCATTTGTTCCAGAATCTGTACGTAATAATGACCTGTTTCGATTGATTCTTCAGTCATATTGGCCATCATTTCCGGAATATTTCGTTTAATATTCTTGGTATACTGATTGAATTCGGCAGCTTCTTTGTTTGCTACCTTGAGATCTTTCAGGTTATTCTGCACAATACTTTCAATGGCTGTATCGTACATACCCGATACACGTTCGGTTGCATTTTCAATCCGATCATATACAGCATTAAACACGCCTGCTTTATTGAATGATTTCGCAATCAGATTTTCAGGCATTTTCAATTCCTGATCTTCATCTCCTTTTTTGTGAAGGAAATTCGTTGATATAATCAGATAAATAACAATCACCGAAAGAAGGAGTATAGATACAAAACCTCCCCACATGACTACCGTACCCATGATAAAGGCAAGTGTAAATGCACTGAATCCGGTAAAGAACCATCCGCCGATAATCGTGATCACACCTGACACACGATAAACAGCTGTATCACGTCCCCATGCACCGTCAATCAGAGATGTACCCATTGCAACCATAAAAGTAACATAAGTAGTCGAAAGCGGTAAGGTCAATGCCGTAGCCGAGGCAATAAGGATACTTGAAACTACAAGGTTAACCGATGCACGGATCTGGTCAAAAGGAAGAACAGCTGCTCCCGGTTCTGTCTTTGGTTTTTCAAAACGGGTAGCAATCCAGTTTGACACCTGATTAGGAATAAACCGATCGATAGATTCACCTGCTTTTAACACAACACGTACAATCGCTCTTGAAAGCGGAGTCGATTGAAAATTCTCTTTCTCCTGGCTCTGGCTGCTTAACTGAATAGATGTCTGAATTACCTTTTTCGCTTTGCGGCTGAAGTAAAGAGTCAGCACCATTACCAAACCTGCTGCAAGGAGGAAGTATGTAGGAGTCTGCACCGTATTATGCAAGCTGTCCATCATCATATTTAATGCATTCGCATCACCACCGTTAGCAACAAAAGTATTATATGACTCCAACCCTGCCAATGGCACACCGATAAAGTTCACAAGGTCATTACCTGCAAAAGCAAAAGCAAGAGAGAAAGTTCCGGCAAGAATAATAAACTTCAGGATATTTGCTTTAAACAACAGGATAAGAGCCTGAAATAGTAAAGTAAGAAGTACAAATGTTGCCAGAAGTATTGGGAGTGTGTGATCATTAATAAAGCTCAGTACATCTGCCGGCATAAATGACGATCCCTTTGCACCTTTCATAATCAGGAAGTAGAAAATAGCCGTTACGGACAAGCCTCCGAAAATTCCTCCGAAATATTTATATGTCTTTTCGTAGCTGAACGTAAAGATCAGACGTGAAATATACTGTACTACACAACCTACAGTGAAAGCCACTGCTACAGAAATAAGAATACCACTGATAATACCTAACGCATTTGCTGTATTTATGTATTCGCCTATTGCACTCAATCCTTCTTCTGTACCAGAAAGCTTATAAACCGCTACTGCAACTGAAGCTCCCAGCAAATCAAACACGAGAGATACCGTAGTAGATGTTGGTAAACCAAATGAGTTGAATATATCTAACAGAATCACATCCGCCACCATTACTGCAATGAATATGACCATCACATCCTTAAAGGTAAACATTTCGGGATTAAACATTCCGTTTCGTGCGACTTCCATCATACCACTTGAAAATGTGGCTCCGATAAGCACCCCCATTGCCGCAATAAACATAATAGTTTTAAATGATGCAATTCTTGATCCGATTGCCGAATTCAGGAAGTTTACCGCATCATTGCTAACCCCTACAATAAGGTCTGTAACAGCAAGTAATCCTAAGAAGATTACAATGATCAGATAGATATGTTCCATAAAGTTTTTAGTCTATAATTTTTGCGCAAATCACGTCTCTTTTTGTTACATTCTCATTTCAAAACGATGAAGTTTATTGAAACATCTGAAAATACAGAATGCCCGATATGGCATTAGAAGAATATTTCACATATTAAATTCATGTAAACGACTTCTCAAACACTCTGAATGAATCAGATTTTTATTACTTTTGCCAATTCAAGAAAAAAAATAATCAACGTAAAGTTCAATATAGAATAATAAAACGATGGCTAAAGAGTTGAAAGAATTGACACCACGCAGCGTAAGCTACTCACAGTGGTATCAGGATTTGGTAATCAAAGCCGACCTGGCAGAGAACTCTGCCGTACGCGGTTGTATGGTAATCAAACCATACGGTTACGCTATTTGGGAGAATATGCAGCGCGAATTGGATCGCATGTTTAAAGAAACAGGTCACGTAAACGCTTACTTCCCGTTATTTATCCCCAAATCATTTTTGAGTAAAGAGGCTGACCACGTTGAAGGGTTTGCTAAAGAATGTGCGGTTGTAACTCACTATCGTTTGAAAAACAACCCCGACGGAAGTGGGGTAATTGTTGATCCGGAAGCTAAACTGGAAGAGGAACTTATCGTTCGTCCTACATCGGAAACTATCATCTGGAATACATATAAAAACTGGATTCAGTCGTACCGCGACCTTCCAATCCTTTGCAACCAATGGGCTAATGTTGTTCGCTGGGAAATGCGTACACGTCTTTTCCTTCGTACTGCTGAGTTCTTGTGGCAGGAAGGACACACAGCTCACGCTACCCGCGAAGAAGCTGAAGAAGAAGCAGTACGCATGCTTCACGTTTATGGCGATTTCGCTGAAAACTTCATGGCTGTGCCGGTAGTTAAAGGTGTAAAATCGGCTAACGAACGTTTTGCAGGTGCTGTTGAAACCTATACGATCGAAGCGCTTATGCAGGATGGTAAAGCGCTTCAGTCTGGTACTTCTCACTTCCTTGGACAAAACTTCGCTAAAGCTTTCGATGTTCAGTTTGCAACAAAAGAAGGCGGACGCGACTACGTATGGGCTACTTCATGGGGAGTTTCTACTCGTCTGATGGGTGCGCTAATCATGTCTCACTCTGATGACAACGGATTGGTACTTCCTCCAAAATTAGCTCCAATTCAGGTTGTAATCGTACCTATCTATAAAGGTGAAGAGCAATTGAAAGCTATCGCTGACAAAGTTGATCCGCTTCTTGCTAAACTGAAAGCTTTGGGTGTACGTGTTAAATTCGACGATTCGGACAACAAAAAACCGGGATGGAAATTTGCTGAATACGAATTGAAAGGTGTACCTGTGCGTATGGCTATCGGTCTTCGCGATATGGAGAACAACACGGTTGAGCTTGCACGCCGCGACACATTAACAAAAGAAACAGTAAGCTTCGACAATATCGAAAATTACCTGGTTGAACTTTTGGATACAATTCAGACTAATATTTTCCAGAAAGCATTTGACTATCGCAAAGAAAATACCCGCACGGTTGAAACTTACGAAGAGTTCAAAGAAGAACTGGAAAAAGGCGGATTCCTTTTGGCTCACTGGGACGGTACTCCTGAAACAGAAGAGTTAATCAAGGACGAAACAAAAGCTACTATCCGTTGTATTCCATTAGAGGGAGATAAAACTCCTGGTAAATGTATGGTAACAGGAAAACCTTCTGCTCAGCGCGTTGTTTTCGCAAGAGCATACTAATATAATAAAAGAGTGATAGTGGATATGGATTTCTGAAATACATTTCCCTCTCACTCTTTTTTATTACCCAAAACATTCATTCTATTTTAAGCGATAAAAATATCTCAGTATGAAAGGTAAAATTTTAGTAACCGGAGGAACCGGATATATCGGATCTCATACGGTTGTAGAACTTCAGAACGACGGTTATGAAGTAGTAATTGTTGATAATCTTTCGAACTCTAACGTCGAAGTATTGGATGGTATCGAAAAAGTTTCGGGAATCCGTCCGGCTTTCGAACAAGTTGACTGCATCGATTTCAATGCAATGAAAGCTGTGTTCGAAAAACACAAAGGAATCCGTGGTATCATTCACTTCGCAGCAAGTAAAGCTGTAGGTGAATCTGTAGAGAAACCACTTCTTTACTACCGCAACAATCTGGATTCATTATTGAATCTTCTTGAGCTGATGCCTGAATTCAATACTGAAGCGATTGTATTCTCTTCTTCTTGTACGGTTTACGGTCAGCCTGATATCTTACCTGTAGATGAAAATGCGCCTATCAAACCGGCACTTTCTCCTTACGGTAACACAAAACAAATCTGTGAAGAGATCATCCGCGATGATGTTTACTCAGGTGCTCCTCTGAAAGCAATTATCCTTCGTTACTTCAATCCGATTGGCGCTCACCCGACTGCCGAAATCGGTGAACTTCCGAACGGTGTTCCTCAGAACCTTCTTCCTTTCGTTACACAAACTGCGATGGGAATCCGCAAAGAACTTAGCGTATTCGGCGACGATTACGATACTCCTGACGGTTCTTGTATCCGCGACTACATCAATGTAGTTGACCTTGCAAAAGCTCACGTTATTGCTGTTAACCGTATGCTTGAAGGCAAAAGCCTTGCTAACGTTGAAACTTTCAACCTTGGTACAGGTCGCGGTCTGACTGTTCTTGAGCTTATCCGCACATTCGAAAAAGTTACAGGTGTAGCTGTACCTCACAAAATCGTTGGTCGCCGCGAAGGGGATATCGAGAAAGTATGGGCTAATCCTGACCACGCAAATAACGTACTTGGATGGACTGCTAAAGAAACCGTAGAAGACACACTGGCTTCTGCATGGAAATGGCAACAACGTCTTCGCGAACGCGGAATGATGTAATTCCCCGTCCGGAACGATCTGTCTAAAGGCTCCTGTTTGAACAAACAGGGGCCTTTGCTGTTTTTTCACAGAAACCGGACACTCCGGAAGCCATTTTACTCAAACGTACATTTCACAATAAAAAAAGATTATGTACGTTTGTATAACAGAAAGAATAGAAATACAATTCAAAGAGAGATATGACTAAGACTGAAGAGATTCGGATTGAAGAGTTTGATTATCCGCTTCCGGATGAACGTATCGCAAAGTTTCCTTTGCAGAAGAGAGATACATCGAAACTATTATTATACAAACAGGGTGAGATCGAAACTCACTCATTCGGTGATATAAGCACTTATATCCCGTCGGGTGCCTTGATGGTATTCAACAACACAAAGGTTATTCAGGCACGTCTTTTCTTTCAGAAAGCGACAGGTGCCAAAATCGAAATATTCTGTCTTGAGCCGATTCTGCCTCACGACTATCTGCTGTCATTCCAGCAAACAAAGTCTTGTGTATGGCAATGTATGATCGGTAATCTGAAAAAATGGAAAGAAGGAGCTCTGAACCTGACGGTTGACACGCCTAAAGGATCTACTGTTCTTTCTGCTCAGAGACTTGAAACAAAAGGCAATACGCACAATGTGCAGTTCACATGGAGTAATCCGTCACTGACTTTTGCCGACTTACTGGATGCTATCGGAGAACTTCCGATTCCACCGTACTTAAACCGTCGTACGGAGGAAAGCGATAAGGAGACTTATCAGACGGTATACTCTAAAATAGAAGGTTCTGTAGCAGCTCCTACGGCCGGACTTCACTTCACACCTGAAGTTCTGGACCAACTTAAAGATAAAGGTGTTGATCTTGGTGAAATCACACTTCATGTTGGCGCCGGCACTTTCCAGCCTGTAAAAAGCGAGCATATCGCGGAACACGAAATGCATACGGAATTTATTTCCGTTCAGCGTTCGCTGATCGAAAAACTTCTGAAACACGAAGGTAAGATCATTGCCGTTGGGACTACTTCGGTGCGTACACTCGAAAGTCTTTATTATATCGGCAATCTGATTGCTAAAAAACCGGATGCCTCAGCCGAAGAATTAAAGGTTACGCAATGGATGCCTTACAATGGTTCAGCAACGCTGAGCACAAAAGAGGCATTACAACATATTCTGGATTACCTTGATCGTAACCACACGGATGTACTTATGACGTCTACACAGATTATGATTGCACCGGGGTATCAGTTCCATATCGTAAAAGGTATCGTTACGAATTTCCACCAGCCGAAAAGCACGTTGCTGCTTTTGGTTTCGGCATTCCTGAAAGGAGACTGGAAACGTATTTACGATTACGCATTAGCTAATGATTTCCGGTTCTTAAGCTATGGCGACAGCTCATTGCTTTTGCCCGAACAAATTGATTAAATACGAATGAAGAATATCGCACGTCTTATTCTCTTTCTTTTCATTGTACTTACCTCCTGTAAGTCGGCTTCGATGAAAACAGCCGATGATCAGTTCAAACAGGGTGAGTACTACGAGTCTGCGCGTACTTACCGCAAAGTAATCGGAAAAATCTCCGGAAAGAATAAAGAGGAAAGAGCCGAAGCTTATTTCAAAATGGGACGTGCCTATCAGCTATACAATCAGACTTCCCGTGCCGAGTCGGCGTACAACTATGCCATAAAGGCTAAATACAGCAATCCGCTTGTTTATCTTTATATGGCTCAGGTAAAACAAAAACTGGGCAGATACAAAGAGGCTGCAACCAATTATCAGCTTTATCTGGATGCCGACCCCACGAATCAGCAGGCGCTTAATGCGCTCCGGATGTGTGAGCAGATCGATGATTTACGCAAAAATCCGTCGCGCTATCTGGTGCGTATGGCTCCAACCGTAAACTATACGGGAGGTTCGGACTATTCATCGGCTTTCCTCGGCAAAGAAGGCGAACAACTATTCTTTGCGACAACCCGCCGTCAGGCTAAAGGGAAAGACAAGAGTAAGATTACGGGACAAAAGAATGCCGATATCTACTTTAGTGTTCGCGACGAAAAAGGAAGATGGGCTAAACCCAAACCGGTAGAAGGAGAGATAAATACACCGGCCGACGAAGGTGCTGTATCGATCTGTGGTGATGGCATGCGTATGTATTTTACTCGTTCCCGCAATCAGGACGAAGCGGTCATGGAAATCATGTATTCGCAGCGCAACGAAGAAGAATGGGGCAACCCTCAGGTTCTGAAAGTGACGAAAGATTCACTGACAGTGGTAGGACAACCTTCTATATCTCCGCAGGGAGACTGGCTTTACTTTGTTTCGGATATGCCGGGAGGTGTGGGCGGATTGGATATATGGCGTGGTAAAATGATCGGAAATGATATTTCTTTCATCGAAAATATGGGCGAAGAGATAAATACGCCCGAAGATGAGATGTTTCCTTTTATCCGCGAAACAGGTGTTCTCTACTTTGCATCCAAAGGTCATCCCGGATTCGGCGGTCTGGATATATTTAAAGCCACACCGAACCAATCCGGCAAATGGGAGGTTGAAAATATGGGTATGCCTCTGAATTCAGCAGGAGATGATTTTGGCATCGCATTCTACAATCTCGAAGAGAAAGGATTCCTCAGTTCCGACCGGGGAGCATCGCGCGGCTACGACCGCCTCTACTCTTTCGAGCTGCCGGAACTGAAATGCTTCCTTGAGGGAACCGTTAAGAACGACCGCAAGCAACCGCTGCGCGAAGCAAAAGTACACGTAGTGGGCGACAACGGATTCTATCAGAAACAACCTGTACGGACGGACGGATCATTCCGTTTCAAACTCGAACAAGGCGTAAAATATGCCGTTCAGGCTTCGTGCAGAGGATACCTGAGTGTAGCGGATTATTTCGACACACCTGTTGAAGAAAAGGACTTTATCCACAAGAAAGATTTCGTCCTTATGCCGATAGCCAAAACCATACGGGTTGATAATGTCTTATTCGATTTCAATAAGGCAACGCTGCGACCTGAGTCGAAAGATGCGCTGAATTATCTGGTCATGATTCTCAACGAGAACCCGAATATCACCATCGAACTGGCTTCGCATACCGATATTATTGGTTCTGCCGAATACAATATGGATCTGAGTAACCGTCGCGCCCAAAGCGTGGTCGATTATCTGATTCATGCCGGAATCGAAAAAGAGCGTCTCACCCCTAAAGGATATGGCAAAACCATACCGGTGGTAGTTGACGATGATATAGCTGACAAGTATCCGTTCCTCAACTACGGCGATATACTCACCGAAAGCTTTATCAATGCTTTACCTGAAGAACAACAGGAAATAGCACGTCAGTTGAGCCGTCGTACCGAATTCCGCGTTCTGCGTACCGATTATAATCTCTACTAACATACACACAAAAGGCTGAGCGAATAATTGTTTCGCTCAGCCTTTTGTGGTTTTGGGGGATTTACAATACAATCCTTTCAGAATAAAGATCGCAGCTGTATCTGCTTTCCCCCGATAGATTCCTTAGCAGTTGCGAATCGAGGGTTATTGATTATTGGAATCCCTTCGGGATATGAGATGAGACTACCTTACGAGTTATAGAACGTAAGTTTGTAAACTACAGCAAAAGTTTTCCTCATTAACTACAAGTTGAATAAACATTACTGCATTGCTCTTCAGGTGGAATCCAACCCTCGTACGTTTTGTCGTTGATTTGAGCTTTGATCCTTAGCCATTTTCCTTCAAAGTCAATAACCTCGTATATATTGGCATTATATTCTTTATCAGTAACAAGTATTTCTCTTTTGTCATTTGGTGATTTGTACAGCACAAAACTCCTGTCATAGGTTGATGAATAAATACCTAAATGATTATTTTTGCTAATCCAGCCCTTTGCTATCAACTCATTATCTATAGAAGAGTAAGCAACTACATAAAACATATCACCATTCTTTTCCAATAAGCCAAACATAACAAAGTCGTCTTCGTCTATATTATTTTTTAATACTTTGAATACTTTCCCATTTGGGTTGTCGAAAATAGAAACTTCTCCTAAAAACCCGATATCTAAAAAGACGGAAGCAAAATTTGTATCACTATACACGGCTCTTCTTTCAGTAACTTTATCGATCACTTGAAATTTTGGATCTGAGCTTTTACTTCCACAAGAAAATAACACTATTGTAATTATAAATATGATTACTTTCATAATTTATTTTTTTATTATCATTTGTTGTACAAAAATATTAGGGACTATCCCTGTAACTCCTTGAAGGGGTACAATAACAATTTGTTGCCGTACAACTTGTACTGTAAAATTCTTTACTCCTGACATGGATTTATTAAAAGCTTTAAAGTCTTGCGGTGATAATAATAAACAACCCGTAGAGACAGTTCCACCCGCATACCCTGTAGAATTAGTTGAATGAATAAAAATGCCATCTTTAACTGATTTACCATAATTATAACCAGCATAAGGACTTAAATTTGGCTTGTTATCCATTGTTGGGACAGCTCCTCTCTCATTCAATACCCAGTTAGATTTTAATGCACCACTTTTACCGATAGCATCATAATTTGCATCAAATAACCCTTCGGCTATAGCTCCATATTTTTCTACATTTGAAGTCATTGTAAACCCCTTCATTGTAGAAATATCATCAGCACCGTTTGGACCGTAAAGTATTACACTTGCAGTAATAGCATTATCGCCATCAATGTATCCGTTCTGCCCATTTTTCACTCCTAACTTTTCGTATCTTGAACCATTAAAAACGACATGAGCCTGCCCCAAATACGTGCCTTTAATTTCGTTGTCATCCAGATCTTTTTGACTTTTATACTCTGTCCAAAGTATATTGCCATCGTCCGCCTTAATCCAATCCCTCCCATCCGGATCCACAAACATCACCGGATTCCCTGCACAATACGCATAAGGAGAAATAGAATAATCCTTTTCGGCAAGCGGATCTATGGTTGTAAAACGAGACAATACAGGTTCGTAGTTTCTTGCTCCGTAGTCGTACCAATCCAATCCGCGCATGCGGATTAGCTCTTTGCTGTTGTATTTCTGACAATTAAATCAGAATATGGCAAATATAAGCAGTTATTATAATTTACAATCTTTTAGATAGTAGTTATGTTTAAAATATTCATTTCCTACATCCTTTGGCATAAAAGGTCGGGGCACGCGTAGGGAAGGTTGGCCAGACCTTCCGTGTTGATGCCTTGCAGAATATTTCCGGCTACCCCACAAAAGAGTCTGGTAGTTTGCAATTTTCTGCAATTTTGAACCACGGAAAGCCGCCAGATTTCCCTACCACAACAACCTTCGGTAATGTTGCATTTGTGTGTTTTGCACCACGGTCATTTGCCAAATGACCCTACGATTCCGGATTTGAAGCATTTGTTTATTATATAATACGGTGGCTGAAGTTTTATTCCTATCCATTATTTTGAACCTTAAAGTGCATTTTGAATGCAGATCTTATACAGCAGAGCTGCAATATGCTTGCACTAATAGTGCAAAAGCTCTGCACTATTAGTGCAAGGGTGCTGCAGTGTTACTGCAAAGCGTTCTGCAGTATTACCGCAAAGGTTCTGCAGTATTACTGCAAAGGTTCTGCAGTATTACTGCAAAGGTTCTGCAGTGAAACTGCATGGGTATTTCAGAAATTTGCTCTACCTGCATTTCAAGCTTTACACTCCGGACTCTAAAGCTTGCTACTTGCAAACTTTCATTTGCCAGCAGCTAAATGAATTTAGCAAGTAGGTAAATCGGGTTTGCTACCGGTTGAAGAAAGTCACTAAGCAAATCACACATGCAGGATTTTTCTCAAAATCATCTGTCATCTTACACAAAACAGGTCTATATTACTAATAATCGGAAACTTACAACACAATCACACAAACTGATCTTACACTCATCTTACACTGATCTTACACCAACCGAAACAAGACATATACCACTATATATCAACACGTTAATAAATCAATATATCAAAAAGTGTAAGATGTAAGATGAAAACTCAAAAAATGAGGAGAATGGGAAATGGGGCAAAATAAACAAAAGATGCAATTTAAAAAACACATACGTACCCTGGTTATTAATGCTGCAATTTTGAACCACGGTCATATGCCATCGTGTCTTGTCAATATTGACAAGATATGCCCCTACGAGAATGACAACTTCAGCAGTCTACATGACGGTTTTTTCTCAAAATCTGCCGTCACCCGTCATCTCCCTGAAACAAACATTGATTATCAAGTCTTTAAAGGTGACGGCAACCCGAATTTACCGTCACCCTGCCGTCACCTTTACCGTCACTCATAAGCAACTAAATATCAAACGTTTGCAGCAAAAGGTGACGGGTGACGGTAAAATCGACAAAAAAAAAGAGCTCACTGAGGATAATCCATCAGGAGCTCTTTTTCCGTTCACATTAATCAATGTATCATTTACGCGGAGCAACAACAAATAATGTTTCTCCGGCTTTGTTTACAAAAGCATAACGATCTTTGCCTGCCGCTTTTACGGCTGCCACTTCGTTAAGGGCTTTCAGATAAGCACTTTCAGTTGCCATATCCGGACATGCCATACGAGTTGTCATTACAGCAGGAAAGCTGATAGCAGATGCATTGACTGCCGACAAAACAAAATTACCGTTTGTTATATTACATCCGCCTTTTCCATGAAGGCGATTTTCTGCAAAATTCAATTCAAGGAATGGTCCGTTTTCTGAAGTCTGGATCGCTTTTCCGTTAAGCTCAACCACATTCCATGCGCCATTCAAAGTTTTCACATCAACAGTCTGTGTTTTTGCTGCCTTTTTGCAACAATTACATGAAGTAAATCCTATTGTAGCGAATATAGCTAAAGCCATTACCAATTGTTTCATAACAAATTTATTTATAGGTTCTAATATCTAAGACGTATATAAAGAAACAAATGCTGCATCCGAAGCTGTTTTCCTTATTTGGATTTATCTGCTCCGCTGTCGTTAACCAATGTCGGGTAACTGATACGGGTATGATAAATTATTTTTAGTTTCTCAATAAAGCATCTTTTCACAATTTCGACATGCTGGAATGTGATAGAGGCATTTTTGAACATCCCTTCTGCAATCTGCGAATCGATTATACGCTCAACCAACTCACTGATAGATGCTTCTGTATACTCTTTCAGACTACGTGATGCAGCTTCAACCGCATCTGCCATCATTACCAGAGCCAGTTCTTTGGTGTATGGTTTTGGTCCGGGATACATAAACTTCTCTTCATTCACCGTTCTATCGGGATATTTATTCTTGAATGAGTAATAGAAGTATTTTGCTTTACTGTCGCCATGATGCGTACGGATAAAATCGGTTATGGCTTCCGGCAACCCAATTTTCTTAGCTATGCGCAATCCGTTAGAGACATGATCGATTACAATCTGGGCACTTACCTCGTATTCAAGTTTATCATGAGGGTTTACACCACTCTGATTTTCGGTGAAGAAAACCGGGTTTTCCATTTTACCGATATCATGATAAATCGCACCCGTTCTGACAAGTGCTGCATTGGCATTAATCTTCAACGCGGCATCGGCTGCAAGATTAGACACCTGAAGGGAATGCTGGAATGTACCCGGACATACTTCAGAAAATTCCCGAAGAATAGGCAGATTAATATTTGACAATTCAACAAGGGTAACATTAGATACGAATCCAAACGTTTTTTCGAATATGTAAATCAGCAAATAAGTAAACAGCAACGAACAGCTGTTTACGAAAAATGCAAGAATGATGCGCCAGTTAAGCCGTGTCCAGTCTCCGTCCTGATGCAATGTATATGCTATATAAAAAACGCAGTAGGTTAGAAAGATATAGCCAGCCGCCCGCACAAGCTGAGACCTTTCGGTCAGATCGCGCAAAGAATAGATCGCCGTCATCCCGACTGTAAGCTGCAAAAAGAGAAACTCAAAGGGGAACGGAGCCATAAATGAACATATCAGAATTGTTATGATATGCGTAAAAAGTGCTGTACGTGAATCAAAAAAGGTGCGTACAACTAAAGGTACAATTGCATAAGGTACAAAGTAAATGCTAAACAGGCGCATTGACGAAACAGAAGCCGTCAGTAACACCAGAGATACAATCATAATAAGAATAAAGAGGACCATCTTTTTCTTTTTGAAAGCCGAATAGCGGAATAATCGCAAATAAAGAAACATGTTTACGAATAGTCCTATTATTAAAAGGACTTCTCCGATCAGTGCCCATATCTGCTGATTGATACTTCCGCTGCGTTCTTCTGTTACCTTCTTTAAAGAGTAGAGAATCTCGTATGTGCGTGGCGAAACGATCTCTCCTTTATCAATAATCCGTTCGTCGGCCTGAACCATTCCGCTTGCATTGGATATTTTAGACAGGAGTTCCCGCTTGGTTTGCTGAGATTTACGAACATCTTCTTTCATATTCGGGAGCAGATAATTACTCACGTCCATAGACTGAAGAACTGCTCTGTTCAGATTAGATGGCATATGGCGGATCACCTGCTCGTAAGCTTCGCGAACCGAAAGAATCCGGGAAAGAGGTACCGGACGCCCTGTAGCATTCTTTACAAGCATAAGTGAAGATATCCCTTCTTTACTCATTGTTTCTTTTGTCTGAGTAAGAAGAACACCATTAGCGTATATTTTTTTTAGCTCCGAATCGAGATAAGCATAATACTGAGTTGATGCTTTGGCAAAAAGAAAGCTGTTAAAATCCGTTTTGAGCCTGTTCAGCTGCGCAGTTGCCACCGTATCTTCTATCTGATAATAGGGTTGATAATAACGCAGGATACTGTCCTGCTCTTTTTTTATCTGCGCTTCGGTTTTGTATATAGGGAAGTCGTATGATGCGGTCAAAAGCCCGTAGTGCCAGGGTTTACCTTCGGCAAACTCATACCTGAACTTTCCTTCACGCGGAAAGACATACAAAATCAATACGATTGCAAATAAGAACATTAATCCTCTTATCAGACGATCGTCGAGTTCATTATACCATTTTTTATTTGTTTTCTTCATGCAATGAATTATTTTATTCGTTGTTTATGCGCCTAAATATGCATAAACATACAACTTCATACTCATTCTTTCTGCCTCAACAAAAGACAAAAAAGAATTCACGTACTATTATAACAAATATCAGCACCAAACTTACGAATTGATCTGATTATTGCCGCGTAAATCTGGAATTATTTTAACGTTAAAATTCTGTTTTTAGAAAAGAATACGCATGAACAAGAGAATAAAAAATCGACAAACATGAAAAAAATTACATGAATATTCTTTGTTTATCACCAAAAAGGTATATTTTTGCAGAACAAACAGCATAAATATTCCATTCTATGAAAAATAAGAGACTTGAAGCAATAAAAGAAATAATAATAGAGAACAAAGTAGGAAGCCAGGATGAAATTCTGACATTGTTAAATGAAAGAGGCTTTATTCTTACACAGGCAACACTATCCAGAGACTTGAAATTTCTAAAAATAGCGAAAGTACCAAGTGACCAGGGTGGTTATATTTATACAATACCTGTAGTTTCTCATACATCCTCAAAAAGCAAAGATGGATTTGGAAATATTAATAGTGAAGTTACTATTGAATTCTCAGGATTGTTTGCTGTTTTAAAAACAAAACCGGGATATGCCGGTGGTATTGCTTCTGACATAGATAATGGAGCTCCTGCTGAAATCCTTGGAACAATTGCCGGAGACGACACTATCCTTTTGATTCCGCGTGAAGGAATTACAAGAAGTAAAATAATCGAAACTCTGGGATCTTTTATCCCTAATTTGAAAATCGTTTAAGTGAATTAAACTGACATGAACCCTACTATTAAGGTTGTTGTAGCCGGGAAGGAACATCTTCCTTTCGTGGATATTATCCTCGATACGATCGAGAAGGCAGCAAAAGTCAGAGGAACGGGTATTGCAAGACGCAGCAATGAATATGTTTCTCAGAAAATGCTGGAAGGTAAAGCTATCATTGCTTTAACCGAAAATAATGAATTTGCCGGTTTTTGCTATATCGAAAGCTGGGGTAACAAATCATTTGTAGCAAACTCCGGACTGATCGTTGTTGAAACGTTCAGGGGACTTGGATTAGCTAAGGCAATCAAAAAACGGGCATTCATGCTTTCACGCGAAATGTTTCCGAATGCGAAAATATTTGGTCTTACAACCGGAGCCGCAGTTATGAAAATCAATACAGAACTGGGATACAGGGCTGTAACTTTTGCTGAACTGACTGACGATGAAGCTTTCTGGAAGGGATGTGAGAGCTGTGTAAACTATGATATACTGCAACGCTCAAACAGACGTTTCTGCATGTGCACCGGTATGTTATTTGATCCTCAGGAACAACGCAAAGACGTGATGGAGGGTGTAAATCAGGCTATCGTACTGGTTTAACTATCTTAGAAATTTTATCAATATAAAAAACACATAAACCAATTAACCTATGAAACCTAAAATAGTTTTGGCATTCAGCGGGGGACTGGATACTTCTTTTTGTTTAAAATACCTTTCTGTAGAGAAAGGATACGATGTATATACTGCAATCGCCAACACAGGAGGCTTTAACGAAGCGGAACTGGAGGCTATTGAGAAAAGAGCTTACGCATTAGGCTCGGTTAAACACGTAACGATTGATGTTACACAGGAATATTATGAAAAAAGTATTCGCTACATGATCTTCGGTAATGTACTAAGAAATGGTACATATCCGATATCCGTAAGCTCAGAGCGTATTTTCCAGGCAATCGGGATCATTCAGTATGCCAAAGAAATAGGAGCTCAGGCTGTAGCACACGGTAGCACAGGTGCAGGAAATGACCAGGTTCGTTTCGACCTGACATTCCAGGTGCTTGCTCCCGAAATTGAAATCATCACTCCTACCCGTGACATGATTCTTACCCGTGAATATGAAATCAATTACCTGAAAGAGCACGGATTCGTAGCAGACTTCACAAAGATGGATTATTCGATCAACAAAGGACTTTGGGGAACAAGTATCGGAGGTAAAGAAACGCTTCATTCAGATCAGACTCTGCCTGAAAGCGCTTATCCATCTCAAATGGTTGCCGAAGGTAGCGAAACGATTAAGTTAGGTTTCGAAAATGGTGAGATAGCATCGATTAACGGTGTTCACTATAAAGATAAAGTTAAAGCCATTCAGGCTATTGAAGATATTGCTTCAAAATATGCCATTGGACGTGATATGCACATTGGCGATACGATCATCGGTATTAAAGGCCGCGTAGGGTTTGAAGCTGCTGCTCCTCTTCTTATTATTAATGCTCATAAAATGCTGGAGAAACATACATTGTCTAAATGGCAACAGTACTGGAAAGATCAGATCGGAACCTGGTACGGTATGTTCCTGCACGAAGCTCAGTATCTTGAGCCAGTCATGCGCGACATGGAAGCTTTTCTTGAAAGCTCACAGGCAAATGTAACCGGCGAGGTTATTGTTGAACTTCACCCATACCGCTATGTACTTGTGGGTGTGAATTCCGAATTCGATCTTATGAAGTCAGAATTTGGCGAGTATGGAGAAATAAACAAAGCATGGACAGCTGATGATGCAAAAGGATTTATCAAGATGATGGCTACACCTTTAAAAATTCATCAATCAGTAGAAAATAAAAACAAGAAATAATTGCAGATAATCATTTGCGAATGAATTAACCCAATCAGTTATGATAAAAGCAGGAATTATAGGAGGTGCCGGCTATACGGCAGGAGAATTAATCCGGTTATTAATTAATCACCCGGATGTGTTGATCGAATTCGTGCACAGTACAAGCAATGCTGGGAACAAAGTTGCAAATGTACACGCAGGACTAATCGGCGAGACTGATCTTACGTTCAGCTCTACTTATGATCTGAATGCTATTGATGTTCTGTTCTTCTGCACTCCGCATGGCGAGTCTTCTAAATTCATGGCTAACAACCAGATGCCGGAGTCATTAAAAATCGTCGATCTATCGAATGACTTCCGTATTGAATCGGCTGATCATGAATTTATCTACGGGCTTCCGGAATTAAATCGTAAACATATTATCCGCTCTAAATACGTAGCAAATCCGGGATGTTTTGCTACAGCCATTCAGCTTGCACTGTTGCCGCTGGCTAAGAATCTTTTACTAAACAGTGAGATTCATGTGCATGCCATCACCGGTTCTACAGGAGCAGGACAAGGTTTCAGCTCTACATCACACTTCAGCTGGAGAACGGACAATATCTCTGTATACAAACCTTTTACTCACCAGCACCTTGCTGAGATTAACCAGACTTTTGAGTCCCTTCAAAGAAGCTTTAGTGCGCCGATTAATTTTATTCCGGTTCGCGGTGATTTTGCCCGGGGTATCTTTGCTTCAATTTATCTGGATTGCCCGCTTCAGCTGGATGACGTTAAGGCACTGTATGAGGAGTATTACGATGATCACTCATTTACGCATATTTGTGACTACAATGTAGATCTGAAACAAGTTGTGAATACAAATAAATGTCTGATCCATCTGGAGAAACATGGTAACAAACTGTTTATTGTTTCGGCAATTGACAATTTATTAAAAGGAGCTGCGGGTCAGGCTGTTCATAATATGAACCTGTTATTCGGACTACAGGAAAAAGTCGGATTACACCTGAAACCGTCTGCATTTTAAATCTCGAATTAAAAATGAATCTATTTGATGTTTATCCACTTTTCGATATCAATATTGTATCGGGAAAAGGATGCCACACATATGACCAGAAAGGGAACGAATATCTGGATCTTTATGGCGGACATGCTGTAATTTCGATCGGACATGCGCATCCGGTATACGTGGATGCGATATCCTCTCAGGTTGCTAAAATCGGATTTTATTCAAATTCGGTTATTAATAAACTTCAGGAAGACCTGGCTTCTTCATTAAGCGAAGTTTCGGGTTATCCGGACTATTCGCTGTTTCTGGTTAATTCCGGAGCAGAAGCAAATGAAAATGCATTGAAACTGGCTTCTTTCCACACCGGAAGAACGAAAGTAATTGCATTTGATAAGGCTTTCCATGGCCGTACTTCGGCTGCTGTCAGAGTGACAGATAATCCTAAAATTGTAGCCCCGATCAATGAAGGCTTTGATGTAACATTCCTTCCATGGAACGATAAACAGGCTTTTATTGACGCTATCAGCAAGGAAGATGCCTGTGCTGTTATTATTGAAGGCATACAGGGAATTGGCGGGATACGTATTCCGGACCAGTCTTTTCTTGAACTGATACGTGAATCGTGCACAAAAACGGGAACCGTATTAATATTAGATGAAATTCAATCCGGCTATGGCAGAAGCGGAAAATTCTTTGCACATCAATATGCAGGAATCAAAGCCGACCTTATTACTATGGCTAAAGGTATGGGGAACGGATTTCCTATCGGGGGAGTATTAATCTCTCCGATGTTTAAAGCTTCACATGGTCTTTTAGGGACTACATTCGGCGGAAACCATCTGGCTTGCAGTGCTGCTTTGGCCGTACTTCAGGTTATAAAAGACGAAAAACTTATTGAAAATGCAGCTCTTGTTGGTGAATGCCTCATGAGTAAACTAAAATCTATCCCTCAGATCAAAGAAGTAAGAGGGTATGGATTAATGATCGGACTCGAATTTGAGCAACCGGTTAAAACTGTCAGATCTAAACTTCTTTTTGATCACAAAATCTTTACCGGCGCTACTGGAACACATGTTATCCGTCTTTTACCTCCTCTCTCTTTAACGATGGAGCAAGCGGATCAATTTATTACCGAATTAAATAAAGTTCTTGCTGAGCAGGATAATTAATTCAATTTTGAGGATTTATTGGCAAAAACCGACTTTCTTTGATGCGAACTTGCAAACAAAGAAAGTCGGTTTTATTTTGAAGTCATCCCACCTTTTGGAAAAACAGAGAAAAAATTAAAAGCCCAAAAAGTCGGGATGGCGTCTTTACAAACTATTTCCTTTGCAATATGTTTACTATTTAAATCTATCTTATAAATACACTTTGATATGAAAATTGCAATTCTCGGTGCCGGCAATATGGGCGCAGCTATCGCAAAAGGATTAGCAAACACTTCCTTTATCAATGAATCAGACATCATGGTATCTGATCCGTCTAAAAACACGCTTGAAAAATTACGCTCAGGCTATCCGGCTATGCGTAGCACTTCTAAAAACCTTGAAGCCATTGAAAACGCAAAAATCATTATACTTGCCGTCAAGCCCTGGTTTATAGAAGATGTTATCAGCGAAATTAAATATGTAACAGATTACAAAAAACAAATTATCATTTCGGTTGCTGCAGGAATATCATGTGAAGATTTAAGTAAATACTTCATGGATGACAATGCTGAAACCCCTGTTATTTACAGAGCTATTCCGAATATTGCTTTTGAATTTAATGAAAGTATTACTTTTTTGTGCAGCGAGAATGCCTCTCCTAAGGAGAATGAATTAATACTCCCATTATTTGAAGCTTGTGGCAAAGCAATTTTTATTAATGAAAAAGATATTGTATCAGCTACAGCTCTTGGTTCATGCGGAATTGCTTTTGGATTCAGATATATTCATGCAGCCATGTCAGCAGGAATAGAACTTGGCATTAGCGCTCCTGTTTCCAGAGAAATTGCAGTTCAAACGCTCAAAGGAGCAATTGCTTTACTTGAGAAGAGCAGTGAACATCCGGAAGCCCTTGTAGACAAAGTAACAACTCCGGGCGGAATAACTATAAAAGGCATTAACGAGCTGGATCATAACGGATTTACATCTGCACTTATAAAAGCCTATAAGGCCTGTAAATAGTCTGCAAGCTATCAACAAAAGGTCATCTTCCTTATACTGTATTAAAGAAAACAATACCCCTGCGGATAAAGACAACAGAGTTATATTCTTAACGATTACATAAAGAAGAACTTAACTCTGTTGTTTTATTTTAAAAATAGTGTGCAATCGTTTGTGCAATCGTTTTTTATCGCTATGTTTGCACCCGCTAAACGGCAAATAAGTAAACAACTAAATAAAACGGGCGAAGATCTTAGTGATGATGAGATAGTTAAGAAATACAAACCTCTTAAAAATACGTTATCCTGCACTTTGCTCACCTTTTAAAAGTATAAATTATCATATTCAATGAAGAAGGTAGTAACTTTTGGAGAAATCATGCTCCGCCTTGCCACTCCTGGCTATCAACGTTTTTCTCAGGCTTCTGAGTTCACAGCAACATTTGGTGGTGGTGAAGCTAACGTAGCAGTATCATTGGCTAACTACGGCTTAAACGCTGAATTCGTAACTCGTTTGCCTAAAAACGATATCGCTAAATCTTGTTTGATGAGCCTTCACAAACACAGCGTAAAAACAGACAACGTAATTTACGGTGGTGATCGTTTGGGTATCTACTTCCTGGAAACAGGAGCTGTAGCCCGCGCAAGTAAAGTAGTTTATGACCGTGCTTATTCATCTATCTCTGAAATCCAGCCGGGAATGATCAACTGGAGAGAAGTTTTCAAAGATGCACAATGGTTCCACTGGACAGGTATCACTCCAGCTTTATCTCAAAGCGCTGCTGATGCATGTCTTGAAGCTATTAAAGTTGCAAACGAAATGGGTGTAACTGTATCTACAGACTTGAACTTCCGTAAAAACCTTTGGAAATATGGTAAAACTGCACAAGAAGTTATGCCTGCATTGGTAGAAGGTTGTGATGTTATCCTTGGTAACGAAGAAGATGCTGAAACAGTATTCGGAATCAAACCTGAAGGATTTGATGTAACTCAGACAGGTGGTCACGTTGAAGCAGCTGAATTCGAATCAGTATGCCGTCAGTTGATGGATCGTTTCCCTCGTGCTAAAAAAGTTATCATCACTCTTCGTGGATCAATCAACGCGAACCACAATACATGGTCAGGCGTATTGTTCGATGGAAAAACATTATTCCAGGCTCCGCAATATGACATCACTCACATCGTTGACCGCGTAGGTGGTGGTGACTCATTCATGGGTGGATTGGTTTATGGTTTGATCTCATACCCTAACGATGATCAGAAAGCATTGAACTTCGCTGTTGCTGCTTCTTGTTTGAAACACACTATCTATGGTGACTTCAACCTTGCTACAGTTGACGAAGTAGAAAAATTAATGAGCGGTGACGCTTCAGGTCGTGTATCGAGATAATAAAAAGGAGAAATAAAAATGGCTCGTTTTTCAAAAATACAAGTTCTGGGTGCTATGGAAAAAACAGGAATGGTTCCTGTTTTCTATAACTCAGACATCGAAATTGCTAAGAATGTATTGAAAGCATGCTACGAAGGTGGTGTTCGTGCATTCGAATTTACTAACCGTGGTGACTTTGCTCACGAAGTTTTTGCAGATCTTGTAAAGTTCGCAGCAAAAGAGTGCCCGGAAATGATCATCGGTATCGGATCAATCGTTGACCCTGCAACAGCAGCTCTTTACATCCAGTTAGGTGCTAACTTCATTGTAGGTCCTCTTTTCAATCCTGAAATCGCTAAGGTTTGTAACCGTCGTCTGATCCCTTACACACCAGGTTGTGGTTCGGTTTCTGAAGTAGGTTTCGCACAAGAACTTGGTTGTGATCTTTGCAAAGTATTCCCTGCTGGTAACGTAGGTGGCCCTTCTTTTGTTAAAAACATGAAAGCGCCAATGCCATGGTCTATGCTTATGGTTACAGGTGGTGTTGAACCAACAGAAGAAAATCTTTCAGCATGGATCAACGCAGGTGTTACTTGCGTAGGAATGGGTTCTAACCTTTTCCCTGCATCTGTTATTAAAGAGCAAAACTGGGCTGCTATCACTGAGAAGTGTCAGGAAGCTTTTGCCATAATAAATAAAGTTAGAAAGTGATTTATAAAAGGATCTCACTCCGGTGAGGTCCTTTTATTTTTTACGACAGATTACTTTTAACACCAAAAAGAAAGAGCGAACAGGCTGATGCCTGTTCGGTCTTTCTTTTTGGTTTACGATATCGTATTAAGCTACAGCTTCTTCTTTTACACGAATCACAATATTCGCTACAATAGCAGTTAATCCTCCGGTAGTAATACCTGAAGAGAAAATACCTTTAATCGCTTCAGGCGCACTTTTCAGGATATCAGGCATAAGTTCAACACCTAATCCAAGAGATAAACTAACGGCAAGCACAAGTGTCGCTTTCCGGTCAATATTCTGAGATGCGATAATCCGCACACCTGCTGCTGCAACCGTACCAAACATAAGCAATGTTGCTCCGCCTAACACGGGTTCGGGCATCAATGAGAAAACTACACCCACAACAGGGAACAACCCAAGTAAAACCAACATTCCGGCAATATAATAACCAACATAACGACTTGCTACGCCTGTAAGCTGGATAATACCATTATTCTGAGCGAAGATTGAGTTAGGAAATGAATTAAGAACGCCTGCAATCAATGAATTGACACCATCTGCCAATACTCCTCCTGACACGCGCTTCAGATATTTTTCGCCCTCAAGAGGCTCACCTGAGATCATTGAATTAGCTGTAATATCACCAATCGCTTCGATAGATGTAATTACATAAACAAGACCAATGGCAATAAATGAAGAGATATTAAAGTCCAGACCATATTTAAAGGGCATTGGAATATGAAAGTTTGAGAAATTACCCGATGCGGCTGACATATCGACCATACCCAAAAAGAATGCGACAATATAACCGGCTGTAAGACCTAATACAATAGAGCTCATACGCAGGTACTTATTCTTACTACGATTGAATAATAAGACACATACCAACACTAATGCCGCTACACCCAGATTTTGCATTGATGCAAATGTACCGTCCTCCATAGCTTTAAATCCACCACCACAGGCAACTATACCTACTTTTATCAGACTAAGCCCGATAAGCATTACTACAATACCTGAAACAAGCGGAGTGATAATATTACGTAAATACTTAAAGCAACGACTCACGATCATCTCCATCGGGGATGCTGCAATACAACAACCAAAAATCAATGGCAGTCCACCTGACAGACCTGCTGTAATGATCGGACCGATAAATGAAAAGCTTGTACCCTGAATACACAAAAGTCCTGCCCCTACTCCTCCGATTCTTTTACATTGAATAAATGTGGAAATACCCGATACCAGCAAAGCCATAGAAACAAGAAAACTCGTTGTTTCCAGATCCAGCTGAAGAGCTCCGGAAATAATCAGTGGAGGAGTAATAATAGCGACAAAGATGGCAAGCAAATGCTGAATAGCAGCAAAAATAGCATCTTTAAACGCAGGCTTTTCGTTGTATCCATACACTAAATCGGATTGAGCAATCGGTTCGACTCCGTTGCGCATAGCATCTGTCAATGTTTCTTCTACAGTGTTCATCTGAAAAATATTGATAATTAATTGATTTGATTCCCGGATAAAAAAAAGCGAAGCAAAGTGCACACAAGTACACAATGCTTCGCTAAATATGCTGACACTTCATTTTCAGACGCGCGCGACCGCATTCAGAGCAGAGCCTGCTCATTTTCTTCTTACGATGCTGCGCATGATTGTACTGAAAATTCATTTTTTTAAGTCTCGGATAATTTTCGTGCAAAGATACACATATATCGTTATGTAAACTAACTCCGGCTGCCCTATTGATTCAGAAAAAATACAAAAAGATGTTTGATGTCACTATTCGGGTCATTTTTCAATAATATAAGATACAAAAACGAGAAAACCCGAAAAAGATATTTATCTTTCCCAAAAATACAGTCAAGAAGATTATTACCTGAACAAATACTTAGAAGAGAACGCATGGGATTCTTTTTTATTAAAAATAAATGGATACAAAATCAGATCTCTCATTTGTCTAAACTGCTTAGCAACCTGATACTATTCATTAGTATTTTAGATTTGATTTTGATGGTTATTTGGTTCGGATATGAAGTAAATGACCTCTACAGAACGTGTGTCAAATTCCTTTTTGACAGCTCATTGTTCATCTTCTTCATCCATCTGCTTACGCAGATTTATAACAATTTCAAAATCCGCCATATCCGCAGGAATCTGTTTTACCTGTTTCTCACGATTCCCTACTTTCTGTTTTTTGCTACGCTGTTCTTACCGGAAACATTAGCAGCTAACACTTACCGCTCCATTATGTACAGCAATACATATGTTGCTTTACTAACAGGTATTTCAGCTGTTGTCTTTCTGTCTAAGACCTTAATTGAAAGCATCGTAAAAAGGATAAACCCCTTCCTGCTTATGTCCTTCAGCTTTTTCTTTGTCATCGTTGCAGGAACAATTCTTCTTTCGCTCCCAAGGTCCGTACATGCTCCCGTAAGCTTCGTTGATACTTTATTTATTGTCACAAGCGGAGTATGCGTCACAGGGCTTTCACCCTTAACGATAAGCGAAACATTCACCTTAGAGGGTCAGACCATACTCATGCTTCTTATACAGATCGGCGGATTGGGCGTAATGACAATTACCAGTTTCTTCGGTGTGTTTTTTATCGGATCAATATCTTTATCCAATCAGTTTGCTCTGAATAACATTCTGAGTACAGAATCTGTTGGATCCTTACTTAAAATGCTTTTATATGTATTCGGATTCACTATAGTCTTCGAACTTACAGGCGCAACACTCATGTGGCTCTCTGTACATGGCACTTTAGATATGCACTTTACCGATGAAGTTTTCTTCTGTCTGTTTCACTCCGTTTCGGCATTCTGCAATGCCGGATTCTCTACTTTACCGGAAGGATTGGCCTCTCCTTTACTTACCGGCAATAATCTTTTTTACTGGATCGTTTCATCGTTAATTATATGTGGAGGTATCGGATTCCCGATATTAGCCAATCTGACACACACATTATATATCTATGCTTTTAAAATGAGATTCAACAGGCAGAATCTAAAGATGCACAAACAGTATCACATATTGTCACTTAATTCAAAAATCGTGCTGACATTTACGGCATTCCTTCTGACCGGTGGTGCTGCAATGTTTGCTTTGGGAGAATGGACAAATGAAGCTATGGATTTCTCCGCCTTCGGAAAGATTTCCCACTCCTTCTTTTTATCTGCATCAGCCCGAACGGCAGGATTTAACAGCTTTGATCTGACCATGCTATCCCTGCCATCTGTCCTGTTACTGTTATTTCTGATGTGGATCGGTGGTGGAGCTCAATCTACTGCGGGAGGTATAAAAGTAAATGTTTTCGCCGTTGCATTTTACACCATCGTCAGTGTGATGAAAGGTAAAACCAGAGTCGAAATCGGACATCGCGAGATATCAAATGATTCAATATTAAGAGTACTTACAACGATATCTCTATCATTATTTCTTCTCGGCATTTCTACTTTTATGATCCTGCTGTTAGAAAAAGATAAAAGCTTCATAAGTATTTTATTTGAATGTATGTCGGCAATGACAACAACCGGACTGAGTCTGAACCTGACCGGCTCTCTGGAGAATGGGTCGAAAATTATTTTAATATTACTCATGTTTATAGGTCGTGTGGGCTTCCTGACCTTTTTCATGGGATTCAGCAGACAAATAAAATCGGACAAATACAGATATCCTATTGATAACATTATAATAAACTGATACAGCTATGAAATATGTAGTTATAGGTCTTGGTAATTTTGGCTCTGCCCTGGCTATTGAGCTATCGCATTACGGTCATGAAGTGATCGGTGTAGATATTTCAGAGAACCGCGTAAATGCGATGAATAATCAGATCGCTTCTGTTTTCCAGTTTGATGCAACAGACCGGAGTTTGCTTCGCATGTTACCACTGGACGACATTGACGGAGTACTTGTGACCATCGGTGAAAATTTCGGTGCATCCATACAGATTATTGCACAACTACGCCACCTGAAAGTAAATCAGATTTTTGCAAGAGCATTCAACGAAACCCACCAGATGGTACTTGAGTCATTAAACATTGAACATATACTGACACCTGAGGCTGATGCTGCCGGATTAATTGCTGCAACGATGTATTTTAAAGATATTGTCTCCTCGCTGAAGCTGGAGAATAACTTTTTCATTTTCAGAATAAAAACCCCGAAAAAATTTATCGGATACACGAAGAATGAGATAAATCTGACTGAAAACTTCAATCTTTCACTTATTTCAATGGCAACTTTAAGTGAGGAGAAAAACTTGTTTGGCATTGCTAAAACTAATTACAGAACGGTTGATTCAGAAACGAATACGCACAAAATACAGGCGGAGGATATTCTGACCATCTACGGACAGAAAGAAGATTTCATCCGGTTAGGGAAAGCCATTTTGTAGTCAAAAAAAGAATAATTAAAGAAAAACGCCCTTTCCTACATTAATTTGTTCGATTATTTTGCGATATCATTACAAAATAATATATTGCATCAGTCACAATACTCAATAATTATGGTATTATTATCAATAGCAGAACTAACATTACCCATAGCAAATCCGGTTGTAAAATTTCTGATCATCCTTTCGATCATTCTTTTTGCTCCGCTTTTGCTGAATAAATTACGTATCCCGCACATTCTTGGTCTGATCATTGCCGGTGCAATTATCGGACCTAACGGATTTAATCTTATACTAAGAGATAGCAGTATCATCCTTTCCGGGACAGCAGGTCTGCTCTACATTATGTTCCTTGCCGGACTCGAAATTGACCTCACCGAATTTAAGAGAAACAGCTCTAAAAGTGTATTATTTGGTTTGTACACCTTTTCCATTCCGATGATACTCGGCACTCTGGTGGGATTATATGTACTTGATTTTTCAATAATGACATCCGTACTCTTAGCCAGTATGTTTGCCTCACACACACTGATTGCCTACCCAATCATAAATAAGCTTGGCGTCACACGCAATCGGGCCGTAACCGTAACAGTTGGCGGTACAATGATCACGGACACACTTGCCCTGCTTGTTCTTGCTGTCATTGTCGGGATGACACAAGATGTTGTTGATGCCGGATTCTGGATTAAGCTTGGTATCTCGGTGATCTTAATGGGGGCTGCAATTTTGTTTCTTTTCCCCATAATTGCAAGATTCTTTTTTAAGAACTGCTCAGACAGTGTATCTCAATACATATTTGTTTTGTTCATGGTATTTCTGGGAGCTGTACTTGCCGAAATGGCAGGTATTGAAGCTATTATCGGCGCTTTCCTTTCCGGGTTAGCCCTAAACCGGCTTATACCACATTCCTCACCTTTAATGAACCGGGTTGAATTCATTGGTAATGCTATTTTCATACCATTTTTCCTCATTGGCGTAGGGATGCTTATAGACTATCGTATCTTCATATCTGACTGGCATACTCTGTTTGTTGCATTCATAATGACTGTTGTTGCCACATTCTCCAAATACTCGGCAGCATATCTCGCTCAGAAGACGTTCGGATACAGCAAAGATGAACGCTCTCTTATCTTTGGACTGAGTAACGCTCAGGCTGCAGCGACACTGGCTGCTGTTCTGGTTGGCTATAATGTTATTCTTGGCGAGACACCCGACGGAGAACCTATCCGTCTGCTTAATGACAGTGTTCTGAACGGAACCATTGTGATGATATTTATTACCTGCACGATTGCGTCTGTCTCTGCACAGAGAGGAGCACACAAATTAGCGATGACAGAGCACACAAGTTCGCCATCCGGTAATAATGATAATGCTGACACCGACAGAATCCTCATACCTTTACGTAACCCTTTGCATGCCGATGAATTAATTTCATTTGCAAATGCTATTAATAGCAGATCCAACCTGAATCCGCTTTCTATCACAAATATCATAGATAATGAAGAAGATGAATCGGGTCAGCTGAAAAATGCAAATAAAATATTCGAAAGAGCTGCACATATTTCATCGGCTGCAGACCGTCAGATCAATACTCTTCTAAGATATGATACCAGCTTCACGAATGGGATTCTGAATCTTATCCGCGAACATTCAATCACAGATCTTGTTTTGGGCATAAATTCCGAACAATATCTCAACCAGTCGTCATTAGGTCTAATTATCAACCGTGTAATAAAAGAGAGTAACATAAACACATATATCTACCGGGCGCAACAGCCGTTGCAAACAATCAAAAGATATATTCTTATTGTTCCTCCACGTGCCGAAGACGAGCTCGGATTTCCTTTCTGGGTAAAACGGGTATGGAGCCTTGCACGCAATACGGGAGTTAATATTCTGCTTTTCTGTTCAGAGGAAACTCAGACCGTTCTTGAAAAGATAAACAGCGAAAGCCCGATTAATCTTTCATTTAAGAGACTTCCGGCTTACCGCGACATATTAATTATTTCCGGTGATGTAAAGTCAGACGATGCGCTGATTTTTGTATTAAGTAAAAAACTAAATACGTCCTATGATGAAAATATGGAGTACGTCCCTTCCTATATTGACGCCTATTTTAAAGACAAAAACTTCATTCTTATATTCCCGATGCAGCAGAATGCCAAACTTGGAGAAATCAGTGAAATGATCAATCCATCTGCATCAACTGCACTCACCCGAATAGAAGATTTGACAGAAAACATTGTTAAACGGGTAAAGAGAAAAGAATAAATATAAAGACAAGCATTGTTGCGCATTCCTGCAAAAACGGACGCAATAACGCTTGTCTTTTAGTTATCAATCAATTACACCAAAAATAAATTAGTTAAAAACAATCCAAAAACAAACATTTACCAGTTTTTTATTACTTTTGCGCAATAAGAATAATACCAATTATAAAAACAATAGACATGAATTTTACAAATTGGCTTATACTGGCATTTCCGGTAGTTTTTATTATCCACAGTATTACGGAATTATTTTTATTAAAACCATGGCTCAGACGAAACGCTCTGCTAATCTCTGAATTTGGATCGGGATTCACAAAAGGCGCACTGACCATTTTCAAAAAGCTATCAACAAAAAGCATTGCTATTATAGCTTTTGAAGAGTTTCTTATCATATCCTTAGTCACAACCTACGGATTGATAAGCGGCAACTACTATCCCTGGATCGCCATATTATGTGGCTTTTTCTTTCATCTGTTTATCCAGATAGCAAACTGGATGTCATACATGCGTTATACACCTTCTATTATTACGATATTTTTATCTGCCGCTTTTTGCATTTTCGCTTTGGACTATTCAATTCATGAGATCGATCTTTCCATTATTAAAATCATCATATATGGAATTTCAGGAACTATTTTCAGTTCAGCGAATCTTTTTCTGCTTATCCGTATCAGTATATTTTTGAAGTATAACAAACTTAAAGACACAAATCCGGAAGCAATTGGCTAACTTTACCCTTTCAATCTTCATAAAACAACCGGGATGAAACGCTTAACCCTCATACTACTACTTTTTGTTTCAATAACGACTTTTGCTCAAATGAGCTGCATCAACAGCGAAATAAGCAAAATAATCAACGGCAAACAGCTTGAAGCTGGCATTGCCTTATACGACTTTCGTACAGGCGACACACTAACTGTAAACGGAGACAAGCGTTTTCCGACGCAGAGCGTATACAAATTTCCGATAGCTCTTGCCTTACTAAACAAGGTAGACAAAGGATCTCTGCGTCTTTCAGACTCAATCTTCATTTCCGGCGCACGCGTTCAGAATAAACTCTGGAGTCCGATAAGAGAAAAATATCCGGAAGGAAACATCAGTCTGCCCTTGTCTGAAATAATCACATACACCGTTGCTTTAAGCGATAACAACGGTAGTGATCTGCTGATGGAGATGGCAGGAGGACCTGATTCTGTTAATACTTATATTGCAGGTCTGGGTATACAGAATATAAGTATCCGGAACTACGAAAGAGAAATGCAGGCCGGTTGGAACATCCAGTTCAGCAACTATGCAACACCTGTAGACATAATCGAATTATTGAAAAAATTCAAAGCGAAAGAAATTCTCCAAAAAGACACGCATGATTTTCTATGGACAGTCATGGAAAACACCTCTACCGGTTCTTTTAAAAAGAAGATCCCGCAATCCCTGAAGGTTATTCATAAAACAGGCAATTCCGGGTTTAACAGCAAAGGTGTATCTGCTGCTACAAATGATGTCGGTATTTTCATTTTACCGGATCAGCGAGCTATCGCCTTTGCCCTGTTCATTTCTAATTCGACAGAAAGCAACGATACTAATTACGAAGTCATTTCCGATATTGCCAAAGCGATTTACGATTGTTATAATTCTGCCGGCAATAGTCTCACAGATGAAGATCACGTTTTAAGCAGATAATTCTTTTAACTTAATTTTAATCTGGAATCTTTACAATTTCAGCATCTTTTCAGTTTCTGTCCGCAACTTTGCAGTATCAATGAGGTCATCTCAACTTTTGGGCGTTAATTAATTTTAGTCTGTTGCAAACTCATTTTTTTGCTTTAATAGCGAAGCAATAGCGGGCTATTGCAAGATAGTAAAGCGAAAATGAGGCAGAAAGAGGCAAAATTAATAACGATATTGGGTCTTTTAGAAGCCATTTACTACGTTTCCAAAAGTCGAGATGACCTCAATATAACAAATTAAAAAAATGACAGATATGAAAAAGTTATTCCTTTTACTGATTTCAGTTGCGATGGTTTCTACAATTTTTGCTTCATGCGATGATAACGAAAAATTCATTTCGTACGAAGATCTTCCTGTTGGTGCAAAGCAGTTTATTGCAAACAACTTTGGCGCAGACAACATTCTTTCGGTTGAATATGACAGAGATATGAAGGGCGCAGAGTACGAAGTGAAATTTAACAATGGAGCGGAAGTTAATTTCGACAAAAACGGAAACTGGGATGAGATCTCTGTACCATCCGGAATCAATCCGGAATTAGTACCTGAGAAAGTACAATCCTATGTACAGTCTCATCATGCTAATGCATTAATCGTTTCAATGGACAAAGACAAACGTGAGTTTGATGTTGAATTAAACAATGGATTAGATCTTGTATTTGACACAAACTACAATTTCATCCGCTACGATAATTAATGTCTGATAAACAAAAAAAACAGGTTGCCCGACTCATTCAGGCAACCTGTTTTTTTGTTATTATCTTTTATTTCCCTGCAGCAGGCAAAGTCCATTTACCCGTCTTTGCGTAGTCTCCCGGAAGCTGATCTACAGCCCAGGCCGGACCCACATCGGACTTACGTATCGTTGCCCCGATCTGATCCGAAGAGATTATCTCTCTGAAATTCAAATCCACACCATCAATCTTCGATTTCACCTTTTCCGTGATAAGTTCATCTGTTTTCAAGGGCTTATACCCCGAAAACTGCAACGACTTACTTTTCTTATTTTGCACCAGTTTAGCACTGTTCAAGCCCTCAACCGGTTGGGCAATACCGGACTCACCACCCGAATAATAATTATTTCTCCAATGATTATCCTTCGCATTATCATGTTCATTATTCACAACTGTAAATGCTTTACCCGGTTTTTGAATAAACAGGTTTTCGGTAAACCGTATATCATGAGGCAGTTCTACCCTCTCCTTACCGAAACTCTCCTCACGACGTTCGCGAAGCGGAGCCAGGTGCATATTCACACCTTCCATGTTTTCAAAAACATTTCTGATCATATCTATATCATAAGCCAGCGCATGCTCCGAAGCTTTCGGACCAACATTGAAATACATAGCCGCATTTCCTCTGTCCTTCAGAGTCGATTGCAGATTAAAGTAGTTATTTGCTACCAAATGCCCGCTTCCCCAGATATACATCCCACCGTAACCATATTTACTGTCGGTCGAAATAAATGAGTTGCACAATGCTACCTGATCATCACCGTGGCGGAAATTAAGTGTTCCCCTGCAATTAATAAACAGGTTGTTGTAATACACATTCTCGCGCGACTTACTCGTCACAATCTCCGCTTCCGAATCCTGACGTTCAAACACGTTATTGTCAATCAGACAACGGCCAAAGTCCTTTCGCCAGTAGCCCACACGAATTCCTCCTCCTGCATTCCCCTTCTTGGGAGGATTAGAGAAGTAGCAATGGTCAATACGGTGATACATCGGCACACCCGGCTCACCCACATCCGTTTTCTTCGGTGTATTGTTCAGGTTGATCACCTGATCCAGCGTCGCCTTTTCAATAAAAGCACAATGATCAATGCGGCAATGCTGCGGCACACTTCCGTCCTTATTCAGCGACGTAGTAATATAAGCCGAATTCGCATCGTCAAACTTATAAAACAAGCAGTCAGTCACCCGGCAATAGCTGCCATAGATAGCCACCAGACCCGGTCCGTGCGATTTCCACTCCTTCTGGTTGCGACTCCCGTCCTTAAAGTAAACACCGGACAATGTAATATAATTACCGCGCAGCTCCACTCTTGCATCTCCCGTAAAGAAAACCTTGCCCGGATTCACCGCTTCAATCACAACCGGACTTTCAGCTGTTCCTCCTCCCGTCACAATCAGCTTCACATTCGCATAATTCCCATCCTCCATGCGGATAGTAGTACCCGCTTTCACTCCGGTTGCAGCCTTTTCCAGCGCCTCAGTCGTAGCAACCTTTATCACTTCTGCATAAGCAGCCGGAGCAATCATCAAAAGACATAGCAGTAAAACTGCCGGCATAATCAGTCTCTTCATCTATTTTGTTGGTATAAAACGTGTATAATCCTTTCCGTTCTTAGGCTTGTGGTTGTTCATCCACTCGTTCAGCATCTTACGGTGCTTTTCAATTTCCGGTTTATATTTAGCCTCAATAGCCAGATTGCGCATCTCTCCGCGGTCCGCTTCCAGATCATAAAACTGCTCTCTGTTTTTCCCTTTATCGTAAAGCACATACTTGTATTTAGGCGTACGCACCATCCATCCCAGAGTCCCTCCGGTCTGAAGAAACGTTGTTTCAGTCACCACGAAAGGCTGATGCGAAGCATTCGGATCGCCCTTTTCCACAAGCTTTTTAAAGCTCACACCCTGACGGCCGCCGGGCACTTTCACTCCTGCCCATTCACAAACCGAAGGCATCAGATCCACGCTGTTATTAATCAGCTGAGGCATCACCTTATCCGCATTCTTTTTCCCCGGCAACGTCACGATAAACGGAATGTTTGCCACCTCTTCATAAAGCACCGTCTTCTGGTTCCACTTATGTGCAGCAGCTCCGTCGCCATGATCGCTCGAAAAGACAATCACCGTATTGTCCCACAGTTTATTCTTATCGATTGCATCCACAATCTTGCCTATCTCTCCGTCCACATGCTCAATCATGCGGTAATACGCATTCAGATAACGTCTCCAGTCATCCGCCGAAAAGTCCACCGACGGATAAAGCGCATAACTCATGCTCTGTTCGCGTTCAAGCACCGACGCATCATACGGATTACGGGCATGATTCAAAGGCAATCCGGGACAAGCATCCAGCTCCGGCTCTTCAATCTTCACAAAAGGAAGCTCCTGACCGCGTGCATACTCACAGATATTATGCGGATTATCAAAAGAAGCAACCAAAAAGAAAGGCTTATCGTGTTTTTTATTCAGATAGTCCACACACGATTCAGCCAAACCGTAATCGTTGTGTTCATGCAACGTTTTAAAACCAAACTCCCCGTCAGGCATCGAAGCCGTATGGGCGTGCCACTTACCGGCGTAAGCACAATCATAACCGCTGTTCTTCAGCAATACACCGAGAGTAGTATCGTGCAGCTCCTTCCCCATCGGCTGATTATTTTTCTCAGTTCCGATCTGCGAAGGCATAAATCCGGTAAACATAGAAGTACGAGCCGGACCACTCAAAGGCGATGCAGTATAGGCATTCTCAAAGCGCATTCCCGCTTTAGCCAGCCGGTCTATATTAGGGGTTTTTAATTCGGTGTTTCCCGCGCAGCTCAATCCGTTGGCAATGTGCTGGTCGGTCATAATGTAAATGATATTCGGACGTTTTTCCGCTTGTGCAGTTCCTGCCACAGCGACCAGTCCGGCAAACGCTATCAGTTTTTTCCGTGTGTTCATCTTAAACTATAGTTGCTGTTGGTTTATCGGGCTATAAAAGTATAAAAAATAGCCCGAATATGCCGGAATCAAAGGGCTAATTCATTTGTTTTGCTG
>JBOFDD010000294.1:0-8476 GCA_051646645.1 Bacteroidales bacterium
CACAGGAAAAAGTAGAGTGCATACGCGTAAACCGCGGAGGCGATATCACCTACCATGGACCGGGGCAATTGGTCGTTTATCCGATTATTGATATGCAATCCTTCAATCTCGGCGTAAAAGACTATGTAGACGGACTTGAACAAGTCGTTATTAATACGATCCGGTCATTTGATATCAAAGGCGAACGGTTGAAAGGAGCGACAGGCGTATGGCTTGATTCCGGCACACGAGAGGCTCGAAAGATTTGTGCAATAGGAGTGAAATGCTCCAGATACGTAACCATGCACGGACTTGCACTGAACGTAAACACCGATCTTTCCTACTTCAGCTGGATCAATCCGTGTGGTTTTGTAGATAAAGGAGTCACATCCATTTGCAAAGAACGGAACAATTCGCCGCTTGATATGTTTATTCTAAAAGAAGAGGTGAAACAAAGATTTGTGGAATATTTTCAGATGGAAATAGAATAGGTTATCTTTACGCGCAAAACTGATCGTATATGAAAATAGTATTTCTTGAGCCTCTGGGTATGGCTGTAGAACAAATAGAAGATGTATGCCGCAAGTTCGAAGACGAAGGGCATGATCTTGTAATATACCCCGACCGGAACGAAAATGAAGAAGAATTGATCAAACGGGCAAAAGGAGCAGATATTGTCGTTGTAAGCAATATCCCTCTTAAAGCATCGTTCTTCAGCGCTGTTCCTTCACTGAAGTATCTCTCGGTCGCGTTTGCCGGAGTGGATCACATCGACATGGAATATTGCAATCTTCATGGGATTGTAGTGAAAAATGCAGCAGGTTATTCAACACAAGCAGTTGCTGAGCTCACCATAGGTCTGATGATCGATCAGCTCAGACAAATAACTTACCTCAACACCATCACCCGTCAGGGAGGATCAAGACAGAATTTTCTCGGACGCGAAATAAGCGGTAAGACCGTAGGTATTATCGGATTGGGCACTATTGGTCAGCGAGTAGCGAAGCTGCTGCAGGCATTCGGAGCAAATGTAATTGCCTTCAACCGTACAGCGAAAAACATAGAAGGCGTAAAACAGGTAACTCTGGACGAGCTGCTAAAGCAATCAGATATCATCACCATTCATACACCGCTCACTGCCGATACCAAAGGACTAATCGGTAAAGAAGCCTTTGCGAAGATGAAGCCGTCAGCAATTCTCATTAACACAGCCCGCGGACCGGTTGTTGATCAGAATGCTCTGTGCGAAGCACTTGCACACAAGCAGATTGCCGGTGCTGCTATTGATGTTTACACCATCGAGCCACCACTTCCGGCAGATGATGCAATATTGAAAACACAGCACACTACGCTTGTTCCCCATATTGGTTATGCAACCCGCGAAGCATTCCTTATCCGTTTGCATATAATGGCCGAAAATATTGATTCATTCATTAATCAGGCCCATGTGTCGCACCGGCTAAAAAGTTAAACAATGAACAAAAAAGCATCCTTCTTGCAGATCTAACCCTGCAAAAGGATGCTTTTTTGTTCCTCTGTACGTAAAATTAAACAAGAATAGCGTTTTTTAGCACGGGGAAATAGAATCGTTCCGGCAATACGTGTGCCTGATTCTATTTTTTTTTATCTTTGTGGCATAAAACGAATTCAACAAAATAAAGAGATAAAGCTTTATGCTTACACTACAAGTAATCAAAGAGAACCCGCAAGAGGTTATTGCCCGTTTGGCAAAAAAACACTTTGACGGTGAAGCAATCATCGCTCAGGTGCTGGATACAGATCAAAAACGCAGAACTGCACAATTGCAATTAGATAGTACACTTGCTGAACTTAATCAGCTTTCAAAAAGCGTAGGAATGCTTATGAAAGAAGGCAAGCGTGACGAAGCTGAAGCTGTTAAGTCGAAAGTTTCATCCATGAAAGAAGGTGTCAAAGAAGTCGAAGCAGAGATGAAAGCTGCTGAAGAAGAATTGATCAACCTGCTTGTTACTATTCCTAATCTTCCTTGTGACGGCGTTCCTGCAGGTAAAACACCTGAGGATAATGTAGTTGAAAGAGCAGGAGGAGAGATGCCTCAGCTTGAAGAAGATGCAGTTCCTCACTGGGATCTGTGTAAAAAATACGACCTGGTTGATTTCGAGCTTGGTGTGAAGATCACCGGAGCCGGATTCCCTGTATACAAAGGAAAAGTTGCTCGTCTGCAAAGAGCATTAATCAACTTCTTCCTGGACAACGCACGCGATGCAGGATATCTTGAAATCCAGCCTCCTTACGTAGTAAATGCAGCTTCAGGATACGGTACAGGTCAGCTTCCTGACAAAGAAGGTCAGATGTACCACTGCCAGTTAGACGATCTTTATCTGATCCCTACAGCAGAGGTTCCGGTAACAAATATCTACCGCGATGTAGTGCTTGATGCCAAAGATCTTCCGATCAAAAACACAGCTTACTCGGCTTGTTTCCGTCGCGAAGCAGGATCTTACGGTAAAGATGTACGCGGATTGAACCGTCTTCACCAGTTCGACAAAGTAGAGATCGTACAGATTGCCAATCCGGCAAACTCTTACGAGATTCTTGACGATATGGTAAACTATGTGCAAACACTGGTTGAGAAACTGGAGCTACCATGGCGTATTCTTCGTCTTTGTGGTGGCGATATGAGCTTCACATCAGCACTTACTTTCGATTTCGAAGTATACTCTGCTGCACAGAAACGCTGGTTGGAAGTTAGTTCTGTATCTAACTTCGAAAGCTATCAGGCTAACCGTCTGAAATGTCGTTTCCGTGGCGAAGACAAAAAACCTCAGCTGTGTCACACACTGAACGGTTCGGCTATGGCATTGCCTCGTATCGTGGCTGCTATCCTTGAAAACAATCAGACTCCTGAAGGTATCCGCATTCCGAAAGCGCTGGTTCCTTACACAGGATTTGAAATTATTGATTAATAACACCGATTAAATCATACCTGCAGAGTTGTATTGAGAGTCAAAAACCCCCGATACAGCTCTGTAGTGATTATAGACCTTTATGGCAAGAAAGAAAAAAATACTTCCGGTTTGGGAAGAAGTTGAGATCATCGATGTAGCTGCTGAAGGAAAAGCAATTGCTAAAATTGACGATTTAGTAGTATTCGTACCTTACGCAGCACCGGGTGACATTGTCGATTTGCAGTGCACACGCAAAAAAAGCTCTTTTGCCGAAGCAAAAGTGATCAAGTTTCACAAATACAGCGACAAACGTGCTGAACCATTCTGTGAACACTTCGGCGTATGTGGCGGATGCAAATGGCAACACCTGAGCTACGAAGAGCAGTTGAAATGCAAACACCACGAGGTGGAAAGCAACCTGCGTCGTATCGGGAAAGTTGAACTTCCTGAATTCGAACCAATCTTAGGATCTGCAAAAACAAAATACTACCGCAACAAACTGGAGTTTACTTTCTCTAACCGTCGCTGGTACACCGAAAACGAGATGAAGGAAGGAAAACAGTTTCCTTATCCTGAAGCACTTGGATACCATATCTCGGGCTGTTTCGACAAAGTGTTGAACGTAGAGAACTGTTACCTCCAAACCGAACTATCGAACGAAATTCGTCTTGAGATTCGTGACTTCTGTCTGAAAAACGAATACGAATTCTTCGATCTTCGCGAGCAGGTAGGATTCATGCGCACCATGATCATTCGTACAACCTCTACCGGAGAACTTATGCTCATCGTTGTATTCTTCAAAGAAGACGAAGAGAAACGCGTAGCATTGCTTCAGCATCTGGCAGACAAATTCCCGCAGATTACATCACTTCTTTATGTAATCAACGAGAAACGCAACGACACAATCACCGATCAGGAGATTATTGTGTTCAAAGGCAACGAGTGTATCTACGAAGAGATGGAAGGATTGAAATTCAAAATCGGTCCTAAATCATTCTACCAGACCAACTCCGATCAGGCTTTCGAACTATATAAAGTAACGCGTGATTTCGCCGGACTAACAGGCGAAGAGTACGTGTATGACCTTTACACCGGTACAGGTACGATTGCTAACTTCGTGGCACGTCAGGCCAAACGCGTAGTAGGTATTGAATACGTACCCGAAGCCATCGAAGATGCTAAGTTTAACTCTCAGAACAACGGAATCGAAAACACGCTTTTCTATGCCGGCGATATGAAAGATATCCTTACAACAGAGTTTATTGAAGAGCACGGAAAACCGGATGTAATCATCACCGATCCTCCGCGCGCCGGTATGCACGATGATGTAATCAAAGCAATTCTGTTTGCCGCACCTAAACGTATCGTATACGTAAGCTGTAACTCAGCCACACAGGCGCGCGACCTGGCTTTGCTTGACTGCGACTACAAAGTCACACGTGTACGCCCGGTTGATATGTTCCCTCACACTCATCACGTAGAAAATGTCGTATTGTTAGAGCGCAGATAGTATCCGCCTCCGTACGTAATTTTACATATAAACGAAGAGATTATACCCCGCAAAAGGGTATAATCTCTTTTCTCGTTTTTAAGAAGCACCTTAACAGTATTTTGTTATCTATGTTGTTTAACCACAAACGTTTACTTCTATTTTTGTTTGCATCATTCTTTTTCACGTTTGTATCGTTCGCACAAAACTATAATGGTGATAAAGAAGCAAAGAACTCCGTCTATCTCGATATAATGGGAACAGGAGGGTGGTACAGTCTGAACTACGAACGGATCCTGTACACAAAAGAAAAACTCGACCTGGGCATCAGCTCCGGAGCATCCGTCACGCACTTCAGAGACTTCGACCGACGCTTCAATCCCGATTTCTCCATCCCGTTGTCACTCAATGCCTTTTACGGAAAGAATCACCACCTCGAAGTAGGTGTCGGAAGCACATTTGCATCCGTAGTCAGAGCCGACGAAGATTATTCCGCACAACGCTATCTCAACATCAATCTCACGATGACCTTAGGCTACCGCTATCAGAAGCCCGGAGGAGGATTCCTCTTCAGAGCAGCCTACACACCCATCATACCCGTTTACAGGCAAATCACCGAAAACGGATCATTCAAAAGCTGGATCTCACTCTCATTTGGCTATAGTTTCTAACTTTGAGGTCATCTCGACTTTTGGGCGTTAATTAATTTTAGTCTGTTTCAAATTCATTTTTTGCTTTAATAGCGAAGCAATAGCGGGCTATTGCAAGATAATAAAGTGAAAAATGAGGCAGAAAGAGGCAAAATTAATAATGACATGAGGTCTTTTAGAAGCTATTTACTACGTTTCCAAAAGTCGAGATGACCTCTTTATACCTTTGCAATGAATTCTATAAAAAAAGCATTCGTAATACTTACTACAGCACTATTCACCCTCTCATGCAACAGCGAGATGGACTATTCAATCTCAAACATGCACAACGATATTATCGTCATGGGACACGGAGGTATGGGATTCTTCCATCGCTATCCGCTCAACTCCTTCGAAAGCATCAAGAACTGCATCAATCTTGGAGCCGACGGAACAGAGATCGACGTGCAGCTATCCCGCGACAACGTACTCTATGCTTTCCACGACCGGGATCTGGATGATGCCACCAACATGGAGGGACTCATTCGCGATAAATACTCCTACGAGCTGGACAACTGCTTCTACGACAATCAGACAGACGGAGAGTTCCGCCTGGCCCGTTTAGACAAAGTATTCGAAAAGCTAACCTATAATCCCGGTTTGCACTTTTCGTTTGACTGCAAGCTCAATCCCTCAGATACCGAGCCTGCAAGCGACTTCTATGCCGATTTCATCACCGCTCTCGAAGCACTCATCAGCCAGTATAATCTCGATAAGCGAGTATATATCGAGAGCAGCACAACCGAATTTCTCGTGGAGCTCCACAACCGCTTACCACAAATCAACCGCTTCTACTATGCCTCCGGATTCGAAGACGCCCTGGCGTATATGGCCAAAGACAAAGTAAACGGCATCACCGTTTCGGGCGAGAATATCACCGCCGACGAAATCGCACAACTCCATAACCACGGAGTAATGGTAGCTCTTTTTGGGTGCAAATCGGCCTCATCCAACAAAGATTATATAAAGAGAAATCCCGACATCATCCAGAGCGATTATGTAAAGCATCTGATAGATGAGTTGAATTGAGTGGGCGCGAAAGGCAATTATGGGGTTTAAGGACTTTAGGGGGATTAAGGGGTTTAGGGAGCGCCAAAAAGGCAGCGTAGGGACGCCTGGCGGGCGTCCGCATTGCAAAACAAACGAATATTGCAAATAACCGTACACAAATGATGTGGCCTGTAGAGACGTCATACACGACGTCTCCGGTGCACGACAAACGATTGATTGCGAATGACCTACGACATCAGATGAGAATACCATTCAACGGGATGTAATCGGTAACTTTGAACCGTCAAAAAATGGCAAAGTAAAATCGACATTTTAAAGACAAAAAAAAAGTTTCCATCTTTGATCTTCGCTAAAAGAAAAATAAGATGGAAACTCAAGTCAGAAAGATTTTAAATCATAAAATCCTAATGTGGTACAAAGTTAAAGAATTATCAGCAGATAATCTATGCGTAAGTCAAATTTCTAGAGTATTAAACCTTCATAGAAGCACTGTTAAAAAGTACTTAGCTATGACAGAAGAAGAGTTTTTATCAAGTAATAGCTATAAACGGGTATACAGTTATAAACTTGATACGTACGAAACATTTATTAAGTTGAGGTTAAGGGATCAACCTTATTTGTCATCAGCGCAAATACATGACAGATTAAAAGAATCCTACGATGATTTCCCGCAGATCAATCCTAAAACAGTTTATAACTATGTACAACATATCAGATGTAAATACAATATCCCTAAATCCGAAGAGGATTTAATTCGAAAGTATGAGAAGGTTCCACCTTCTGATTTTGGAAAATATGCACAAGTAGATTTTGGTGAAAGATATATGCAAGACGATCAGGGGAAGTATATAAAAGTATATTTCTTTGCAATGGTATTCTGCCGTTCTCGCTGCAAATTTATTTATTTTCGACAAACTCCATTTACTACGCAAACTACAATTTATGCGCACGAACTTGCCTTTGAGTATTTTGGAGGCATACCTCAAAAGATAATATATGATCAGGATAAAGTTTTGATTCATAATGAAAACCTTGGAGACTACATCCTCACGTCTGCTTTTAGGAGTTTTGTAAATCAGCATGGTTTTAATGTTCGCTTTTGTAGGAAAGCAGATCCTGAATCAAAAGGTAAGGTTGAAAACGTAGTTAAATATGTCAAGAATAATTTTCTCAAAGGCCGGACTTTTAAGAATGTGGCAATATTAAATGAGGAAGCTAAATCCTGGCTCTCACGAACAGGAAACGGAAAGGTACATGCAACGACACTGGAGGTACCCGCTGATGCATTTAAACAGGAAATACCGTGCCTGATACCATATTTGGGAACACCAACAATCAAAGAGGAAAAGATGCGTGAATATCATGTTAAAAAGGACCACACGATAAACTACAAAAGTAATTACTATTCCGTACCTACCGGAACCTATCAAGGTGTTGGAACAACTGTTTTTGTTGAAGTCGTTGAGAATATTCTTAATATTTACAATAAAGAATCGGGGAAAACAATAACCTCGCATCCTCTTTGCATCGAAAGGGGAAAACATATAGTAAATAACGCACATAAACAAGATCGCTCCATTGGTATAGATAAGTTGGAAGAAAAGGTTCTTAGTTATTTAGGGATGAATGATCTGGTGAGATCATATCTTGATAATTTACATCACAATAAAGCTAAATACTATCGGGATAACCTGAATTATCTTATAGATCATATGACAAAGTACAGGGTTCGTTTTTTGCATGAAGCAGTTCAGCTTTGTTTTGAACGTAACATCTATAATGCTAAAAATATAATAGAGGTTGCATCCAGCAAATCACGACTTGATAAAAGTCTGACAACAGAAAGTCTCCCTCAAACAACAGTAAAATCAGATACTGTATATACGGAAATTACTCCTGAAAAAAGTCAGCTACAAACTTATAATAACTTGTTCAATGACTAAAACGGAATTACTGAAGGATTATGCCAATCGATTAAGATTGTATCACTTAAAGACTCATTTAGATAAAATCATACATCAGGCTCAAATCGAAAAATTATCTTATCTTGAGTTTCTTTATTTGATATTTGAGCACGAAATACAATCCCGCGATGCAAAAGATTTAGAGCGCCGACTAAAATCTGCCGCACTACCTCCGAAGCATGACCTGGATAATTTTGATTATAAGTATAGTAACGGGGTAACTAAACCGCAAATGACACAACTTCGCGAGTTGTTGTGGTTGGAACAGACATACAATGTAATCATTATGGGACCTTCCGGAACCGGTAAGACTTACTTGGCAGCCGGACTTGTTTATGAAGCTGTAAAGCAAGGCTACAAAGCATATTTAATGACAATGGAAGAAATTATTACAATCATAAAGATGAAAGAAATATC
>JBOFDD010000295.1:0-6947 GCA_051646645.1 Bacteroidales bacterium
ATTCTATAAGGTTGTTAGTTTACTATTTTTGATTCATTTTGAAGACTGATCCTTCGATAAGCGAACACCAGACATTACCCTGATCATCTACCGAAAACGCATTTACCGAAGAGTGACCCGCTTTTTCTTTCCAGAGCACCTTGCGGTTTACGGGATCAAATGCAATCACTACTCCTTCGCGGGAGCCGGAATAAACAATCCCGTTCTTTTCGATGTTCGGACAAGGATTATGTTCGTAGCCTATGCCCAGATCCTCACACCAGAGGTCGTTATACTCTTGTCCCTGTGTAGAAACGGCAAGCAGTTCTCCGTCCATCAGTTTGGCATAAACCCGTTTTCCGTCTTCTGACAGCCCAAGCGATTCGCGAACTTTGTATTTATTCGTACGCCATAACTCCTTACCTGTTTCCAGATCAAGAGCTGTCATATAACGGTCGGGAGCAACAATGATTACTTTATCTGCTGTAACAGCAGGAACAACATTTCCCGGAGAGAGCATATTGGCTGTCTTGCCATTGGTCCATTGCCAGATAATCTCTCCTGTATGCTTATTCAGGCAGTTGAGATGCGTATCCCATGCTCCGAAAACGACTTTATCTCCTTTAATAACAGGACGGCCCTGTGAGTAAGATTTGATAACCGGTTTACTCCAAATGATCTCTCCGTTACGGATATTGATTTTCAGGAATACTTTTGAGGCTGCAATATATAGATCATCGCCGTCAAATGTTCCTTCTCCGATAACCACACGGTCGGCAGGAACAGACCACAACTCTTTGCCGTTTTTAGCGTCAAGAGCAAGCAGCCGTCCGTCTGTTGTACCCACGACTACTTTTCCCTTATGGTAAAGAGGTTTGGCGTATACAGCCAGACACAGATTGGTTGTCCAGCGTGTTTGATTTGTTTTTGAGTCATAAGCCTTTACTTCGCCCAATGAGTTGGCAAGATATATAATGCCTTTATGAACTGAAACACCATTATAAACCGAAGCATTATCCTGAAGTACCAGTTTCATATTTTTGAAATTTCCGGCAGGAGTCTGATCCGCACTTTTCTTTATGTCCGCTAAGCAAGAGCGGTCAGTCATAGAGATAGCAATTTTTCTTACAGGAGATTCACCCACCACTTTTTCGGAGTAGAATAGCGAGTCGCCTGCTATTTCCACCTCGTTGTAGCCCGGAGATTTTGAGTTTTTCATCGAAAGCGCACGTCCCATAATGCCCGGGAATCCATCGAAATTCATTAGTTTAAGCGTATGTCCGTGTCCGCAGAATGCAGCAGCCACAGGCGCCTCTTTCAACGCAGATGTTACCTGCGACCAGTTGCTGACACTTTCGTCAAGCGGGTAGTGGGCAAAACTCAGGACCTTCATACCCGGTTTTACCTGCTCTTTCAGCGTTTTCTTCAGCCACTGAATATCTTCGTATTTCATGAATCCGTCGCCCATTTTCATATAAGGACCGCAGGCAAAGCCAACAAACAGCATTCCCTCTTTTTCAAATACAAAACGATCCTGTTTCCAGAGTTTAACGAAAGTAGCACAACCGCTTTCGGACCAGTTTGTCTCGTGATTTCCCGAAACAATGTAATACGGCATACGAAGCTTCTCAAGCAGATTGTATACAGACATCAGTTCCCTGTCGCTTCCCTCATTATTTATGTCGCCCGTAACGATTACGAAATCGCAATCACCCGCATTTATATCATCAACCGTTGATGCCAAAAAGGTCTCATTCTCATTGCCCGGCACCACATGCAGGTCAGTCAGATGAGCAAATTTCAGGTTCTTTGCTGTTAGCGGACCTATTCCCAACAGCAGTATCAGAGCTAAAAGTCCTATTCTATTTAGTTTCATTTGTTTTCAGATTTAATTTTCAAGATAAACCAAAGCAGACTCCGTATGAGACGGACTTAGAGTACTTACAGCATAGCGAAGCTTGCTGTTGTAAGGAATATCCACTTCAGTCAGGCCAGTCACTTTTACAATATATTGCGGATCATCCATATCCACTTCTTTATTCTCAGGAAATGCATATACCACAAAACGTTTTGCATCTTTGCCCCTTTTCCAGGAGAGATTTATACGTTTACCTGAATCGGCAATATTTCCCTTAAGCTCCACAGGAGCCTGAGCTTCAATACGTGCTATACGCGGATTCTCAGGGGAGATAGTCAGGTATCTGTACTCTTTACCGGATAATCTTTTTTTGAGATTTACATCCGGAGAAAATAAAGATTTTGCACTAAAGTAGATCTCACCTTTCAGATTCGGATCTTTAGCATTCCGCTGAATCTGACGCACAAGCTCTTTCGGAGAGTGCCATGCTTTTTGTTTCGCTTTTTTGCTAACACGGTAGGGAGCCAGTCCTGCATAGACGTTTGCGCCATAGTTGTATTTCGACCACCAGTCAGCAAGCACAGCATAGTCGGCCACGTCATATCCTATATTGAAATAGAGTTGAGGCAACACATAGTCAATCCATTTTTCCTGTTGCCATTTCAGTATATCGGCATACAGCCCGTCGTAGTTTGTTGTTCCGGCTTTCGTTTTAGAACCTCTTGTATCCTCTTTGTCGTTGCGCCAGATAGCAAAAGGTGAGATTCCGAATTCAACCCATGGTTTTATGGATTTAATGGTCTGATTCAGTTCACAGATAATATTATTTACATTATCCCGGCGCCAATCTTCTTTATTCGTAAATCCGCGTGGATGCGATTTAAAAGTCTCTTCATCCGGAAACTCTTTCCCGGCAATCTTATAGGGATAAAAGTAGTCATCCATATGAATGGCATCAATGTCGTAGTTGGCTACAATATCGGCAACAACCTTATTGGCAAACTGACGAACCTCATCCAGCCCCGGATTGAAATATTCAGCTTTTCCGTAAGTAACAAACCATTCAGGATGTTTGAAACGAATGTGCTCTTTTGCATAATTAGTCATACTCGTCGTATCGTAATTTACACGATAGGGATTGAGCCACACATGGATATACATTCCTCTTTTATGACATTCATCTATAGCAAACTGAAGCGGATCATACCCCGGATCTTTTCCCTGCACATCGGTAAGCCAATGGCTCCAGGGCTCATATTTCGATTTATAAAAAGCATCTGCTGTAGGACGGATCTGAAAAATGATTGTATTCATATTGTATGCTGCTACTTCATCCAGCATTTTTACCATTTCATCTTTCTGCATATCAGCATTCAGTCCTCTCTTAGAAGGCCAGTCTATGTTTGTGACTGTAGCAATCCAGACACCTCTCAGCTGTCTTTTAGTGTGAGCAGACACAACGTTAAGTGTAAATAAAAGAACACAAGCTAATAATATTACTTTTCTGATCATAGTATTTTATTCTAAGAAACTGTTATTTATATTCTCTCCCATGGATGTGCGACCAAAGCTTGTCGCGCAAATTATCATCATACATTTTCATGTTTTTACGCGTAGGATGGACCCGGTTTGTAAGCAGAATCAGATAAAGCCCCGTATCCGCATCTATCCAGAAATAAGTACCGGTAAATCCGGTATGGCCGAAAGAGTTGAGTGAATACACACCTGATTCCGGATTTCGCTTATCAAAGCCTATGCCTCTGTAAATCTGCTTATTCAGATAGGGCGATGAGGTAAAGAGTCTGACGGTCTCCTCATTAATAATCCGTTTCCCGTTAAACTCCCCTTTGTTCAGAATCATCCGGCAAAAATGGCTGACATCTTTTGCATTTGAAAACAAACCTGCATGTCCGGCCACATTTCCCAGAAGTGCCGCGAATTCATCATGCGTATAACCCCGAATAGTCTGCATCCGGAAGACGCTGTCTGTTTCTGTAGGAATGATGTGTTTCATTTTCGAACGCAGCAAAGGCAAATAGCCCGTATGATGCATATCCATCTCATCGTATAGCTCCCTTGTCAGCACATCAAGCGTTTTACCGCTTGCTTTTTCAAGCATAAGCTGAACCAGATACAGGTTCAGATCGCTATACTGGTATTTACCTATCTTATCTTTCTGCTGAGACTGTGCTATCTGTTTGTCGATCTCCTTGTAATAAGAGGGATTTACCCACATGGAATCGGATACACGTTTGTATCCGGCGACAGGTCTGTTGCTGATATAACGAGTGTCGTTCATACAATCTTTGTAGAACGGAATAAATGGGCGCAGTCCGGTTACGTGAGTCATCAGATCCATGAAAGAAAGACTTTCGACAGGTGTTCCTCCGAATTGAGGAAGAAAATCACCCACTTTGCTCTGAAGTCCGATCAGGCCTTCATCGTAAAGCTTCATGGCTGCGAGTGTGGTACCTATTACTTTAGAGCACGAAGCCATGTCGTAAACATCTTTCGAAGAGACTTTAACATCGTGTTCGTAGTCCTGGTGACCAAAGTTTTTTGCATACAGCACCTTGTCGTTTTTGCCCACAAGCAATTGTGCACCCGGGAAAAACTGTTCACTAAGGGCATGGGACATGATTGAATCCATGTAATGTGCACTCTTTTTGTCTATCTTTCCGGCATATACCGAAAAGGGGATAAGAAGCGCAGAAGCGTATATCACTAATCGTTTTTTCATAGTCTTAATCCCTTATTAAGGAATGATACGTAAGTCTTTTACTGCCACTAACGGTTCGTCATTGTTTCGTGTAACAACAATCTTAAGCGCTTTCACCGGTTTATTCCGGTCAAGACGAATATCCAGCATTCCGTCAGTCAGATCATCCGCTTTGACGAAGTTTACACCATCGTAGGATATTTCGGCAAATCCGTCTGTCAGAACGTATCGCGAGATATTCTGTAATCCTGTTTCGATTTCGATTTTCGAACACGACAGTGGTTCGGCATACGTAAAGAGAATCCAGTCGCCCTCTGTGCAGACACGCTGGCTGCGGTAGTAGGTTGCAGGGTTATTGTCTTTCAGCAGATTTAGCTCAAAGCGTTTACGTTCATCCAGCGAGCTGGTTATTACAACTTCGGGATTCAGATTCGGAGTTTTCTCCACACCTTCGGGTTCGGCAACCGGACTTCGGCTACCTTTGAAGTAGGAGCGGAACTGATACTCTTTTCCTTTTTCGTAAGGAACAGGAGTGCTGTATACCATTGAGTTTTCGTTTGGCTCCGTACCATCGGTTGTATAGTAAACCGGAATACCCGGATAAGGAGGAACAGCTGTGAGCTGATCATTCACCAATGCCACTACAGGCGGATTCAGACGAAACTGAACGCCGATATTGGTAAGTCTGTCCAGATGTTTCGAATAAAGTCTCTGGTAGAATGATTCGAAGTTTTTGTTTTCCGGTCTTGTCCAGGCTACTTCAGCCAGCGCGCAAAGACGCGGATAAGTCTGATATTCAACAAAGCGGAATGGTTTGTCCAGACTTTCGCTCCAAAGCGCACCCTGAACCCCTTTTATCAGTTTCAGTTTTTCAGCATCTACACCCTCGGTTTTCGAAGGGTCAAACGAATAAGTCTTGTCAAGCGTAACGATCCCCGCCCAGTTATGTCCGCGCTCCGAAGGCGACTGTTGCATATCGAGGTAGCAATACTCGCCCGGCATCATAATGGTTTCGAGGTTTTTATTCAGAGCTTTAGCGCCATGTTTGGAAGTTTGCCATGCAAAAACCAGCGTTTGAGGATTCACCTCCCCGCTATTTATAATTTCATTCCATCCACCCATTTTTTTTCCGTGCTTCATCACCATTTCCTCCATGCGTTTCATGAAGTAGTTTTCTAACTGAAGCTCACTCGTATAGTTCTGACTTTTCATTAATCCCTGGCAGCGTTCGCAGGTCTTCCATGGAGAAGGATTCACTTCGTCACCACCCACATGAATGTATTCGCCCGGAAACAATGCGGCAATCTCGGCAATGATATCATCCAGAATGGCATAGTTTGCCTCGCGGCCTACACACCAGAGATTGCGGTTCTCACCGTTTACACTCATTGTAGTATCCTCCACGGTACACAAGATTTCCGGATAGGTGGATGTAACCGCCTTGCTGTGGCCCGGAAGATCAATTTCAGGAATCACATCGATATGTAATTTTGCAGCATGAGCCAGAATCTCCTTCACATCGTCCTGAGTATAGAATCCACCATAACGTTTTTTGCCCGATCCGTAAGCCGGAGGAAGTACCTCACCCGGACCTCTCCAGGCTCCCTTCGAAGTTAATTCCGGATATTTTTTTATTTCCAGTCTCCAGCCGTTATCGTCCGTCAGGTGCCAGTGAAACTTATTCAGTTTATGTACAGCCATCCAGTCGAGATAGCGTTTTACAAAGTCTTTGTCAAAAAACTGACGCGAAACATCCAGCATCATACCCCTCCACGCATAAAGTGGTTCGTCGGAGATGGAAACAAGCGGGAAGGATACCTGATTTACACCCAGTGTGCCCTTGTATATGTCCGTAGGAGCAAGCTGAAGCAGCGACTGAATGCCATAGAAAATGCCGGCAGGAGATTGCGCTTTCAGTGTAATTCCTGCTGTTGTTATCTCTAACTCATACCCCTCTTTACCTGTCTGGTAAGAAGGATCGCAGAGTAAAGCAATAAAATTCTTTTTGGGTTGTTTTTTCGATACTTTCAGCATGCCGTTGAAAGCATCTTTGAGAAACTGTGCATCGGGTTGACAGCCCTTTACATAGAGCTGCGTTTTCTTGTTAACGATAAACTGACCGTCCTGCACACTTATACGATTCGGCTGTGGTATAATAGCCGGTACTGATGCACAAAGCGATAGTGCGATGCACAGCAGAGGAAGAATAAATTTAATTCGCATGGTTATTTCATTTGTTCTGGTTAATCAAAAAGAATAGAGCCCCCTGCATGTTACCCGTCAGGGAGCTCTGTATATTAGCATTATCCTTTTTTTGTACGCAGGATAAAGAATCCGGCAAACGTAAAGAATGCATTGAAAAGTAAAAGTTCGTAGCTAAACTGATAGCCG
>JBOFDD010000296.1:0-3720 GCA_051646645.1 Bacteroidales bacterium
CTATGACGACCTTGAGGAGGGCGCAAGACGCATAGCGTCGAAGATAACGGCTTTGCTGCTGGCAGCAAGCTGCCGACCTCAATCATCGCTTTGCGCTGCCTTTAGCGCTGTCCTCATTGTCCTCTTGGTCGTCATTGTCCTCATCGTCCTCATGGAGTTCAGCGCTCTTCTGCCTTTCAGCTCCCCCTTTCATATCAATCTGTCACATTTTCGGGTTAAACAATATTAAATTATAAGAGATTTTCAGATATTGTCTATATTTACGGTGTTGTTCGAAAAAAAATGAACAACACCGTTATTATTATTGGATTAACAAAGTATTGTTTAGCCATTCACGACCAAACAATCACATGAAAACTCGACAAAATGGGAAAAATTACTAAAGAAGCAGCATTGCTTTATCATTCAGAGGGGAAACCGGGAAAAATAGAAGTGGTACCAACAAAGCCCTATAGCACACAAACGGATTTATCATTAGCTTACTCTCCGGGTGTAGCCGAACCCTGTCTGGAAATAGAAAAAGATAAAAATTTAGCATATAAATATACAGCAAAAGGAAACCTTGTTGCTGTAATTTCTAACGGTACTGCTGTCCTTGGATTGGGTGATATCGGAGCATTGGCCGGAAAACCGGTTATGGAAGGAAAAGCTCTGCTATTTAAGATCTTTTCGGGCATTGACGTATTCGACATCGAGGTTGACGAAAAAGATCCTGAGAAATTCATTCAGACAGTAAAAGCCATTGCTCCTACTTTCGGAGGTATCAATCTCGAGGATATCAAAGCTCCTCAGTGTTTCGAAATCGAAGATCGTCTGAAAGCAGAACTGGATATTCCGGTGATGCACGACGACCAGCACGGTACTGCCATTGTAACATCTGCCGGACTTCTTAATGCATCTTTACTAACGGGCAAACCGGTAGATCAGATGAAGATTGTCGTAAACGGTGCCGGAGCTTCTGCAAGTTCATGTACCCGTCTGTACATGATGCTGGGTGCCCGCAAAGAGAACATCGTAATGGTCGACAGTAAAGGTGTCATCTCGCTTGCCCGTACCGATCTGACCGAATCAAAAAAGCAATTTGCAACTGATCGTGTAGAGCTTAAAACACTGGCTGATGCACTTGTTGGTGCTGATATGTTCCTTGGTCTGTCCGTAGCCGATGTGCTTACTCAGGACATGGTACGCTCGATGGCTGACAATCCGATTGTATTTGCCTGTGCCAATCCGAACCCTGAAATATCGTATGCCAACGCAATGGCATCACGTCCGGATATTATCTTCGCTACAGGACGTTCAGACTATCCGAACCAGATTAATAATGTATTGGGATTCCCTTACATCTTCCGTGGTGCACTGGACTGCGGAGCTAAATGTATCAACGAAGAAATGAAGCTGGCTGCGGTAATCGCACTGGCTGAACTGGCCCGCAAACCCGTACCCGAAGTCGTAAACGATGCTTACAACGTAGACAAACTGACTTTCGGTCGCGAATACATCATCCCGAAACCATTGGATCCACGTCTGCTCGAAACAATTTCGCCGGCTGTTGCTAAAGCGGCTATCGAATCCGGCGTTGCACGTAATCCGATTTTAGACTGGGACAAATACATCGATCATTTACGCGAACTAATGGGTAAAAACAGCAAGCTGATCCGTCGTATGACAGAGAAAGCCCGCAAATCGCCTAAACGTGTCGTATTTGCCGAGCCTAATCACGTAAACATGCTGAAAGCTGCTGCCGAAGCATTGAGCGAAGGGGTTTGCTTCCCTGTACTTCTTGGCAACGAAGAGCGTATCGAGAAACTGGCAGCCGAACATCATATTGATCTTGCCGGAATGGAGATTGTCAATCTGCGTCACGATCGTGAAGAAGAAAGACGTTACCGCTATGCCGATATCCTTGCTAAGAAAAAAGGACGTGAAGGAATCACTGTCAACGAAGCCCGCGAACGTATGAACGACCGCAACTACTTCGGTATGATGATGGTCGAAACAGGCGATGCGGATGCTTTCATCACAGGTATGTATACACGCTACTCCGAAACCATCGAGATGGCAAAAGATATTATCGGTATCCAGCCAACGTTTAACCACTTCGGAGCCATGCATATTGTGAATTCGAAAAAAGGAACTTATTTCTTAGCCGACACGCTGATCAACCGCCACCCTACTACAGAAACGCTGATCGATGTTGCGCGTCTTGCCGAGAAAACGGTAAACTTCTTTGCTCACGAACCGGTGATGGCTATGCTTTCTTATTCGAACTTCGGCGCTGACTCAATCGGCAGCCCTGCTTCGGTGAAAAAAGCAGTAGAGTATCTTCACGCCAACCATCCTGATATGGAAGTTGACGGCGAGATGCAGGTAAACTTTGCTATCAATACCGACCTTCGCAAAGAGTCGTTCCCATTCAGCCGTCTTAACGGTAAAGAGGTAAACACACTGATATTCCCGAACCTGAGTTCAGCCAATATCGGTAGCCGTATGCTTGCCGAATTAGGAGAAGCTGAGATCATCGGCCCTATCCAGATGGGACTAAACAAGCCTATTCACTTTACAGACATCGAAAGCTCTGTTCGTGATATTTTCAACCTGACTGTTATAGCCGTGCTTGATGCAGCTTGCTCTAACAACGAATCTAACTCTTGTATTAGAAATGCGTAAACTCAATTCTTTTCGGATAACTTGTATTATCCTGCTCTGGTTTGCTCTGGCTTACCTTTTGATTCAGGGTCACGGTGGATTCACCCCCAAGGTGATTTTCATTCTGATCGCTTCGGGAATTGTTGTTTTCGTTCCGATCTATAAATATATCCGGAGAGGAAAAAACCTATAAATGATAAAAGGAGGAAAAGCGAATGCCTTTCCTCCTTTTTTGTTACTAAAAAAGAAAAGGTGAACCGGCATCATTGCTACCGGTCCACCCTATCATGAACATATAAATATAATCGAGAAGATTCTTATCTGTTATTCAGCCAGATTAATTGCATAGTAAGCAGTTTTGCCGTTCGGATATACACCCATAATAAACATACCCTGCTCATTCACACCACTCTGACGGATCTCTTTGATAATCTGATCCAGATCGGAAGTCGAAGTTACTTTACGGTTATTCACCTGAAGCACGATAAAACCTTTGCGGATACCTGCCTGAGCAAACTTACCACCTTTCACATCATTCACCTGCAATCCACTGCGGATTCCCAGCTGCTGCTTAACGGCATTCGAAACAGGCTGGAATGTTGCACCCAGTTCACTAAGTCCCATCTCTTTGGTAACTTCAGTATTACCCTGCTGATTTTTCAAAGTCACCGAAATGGCTTTCTTATCATTACCGCGAAGAATATTCACTTTCACTTTATCGCCAGGACGGTAACGGCTCACCTGCTCCTGCAATTCCGAAACCGATTTTGTAGGGACATCATTAATCGAAAGAATCACATCATCCGGTTTGATACCCGATTCAGCAGCCGAACCACGCTCAACCACTTCTGCCACATACACACCGTCCAATGTATTCAGTTTTTTCTCTTTCTGAAGTTCCGAGTTAATATCGGCAATGCTCACACCCAGCACCGCACGCTGTACCGAGCCATATTGTTTCAGGTCAGTCACAATTTTACTTGCAATGCTGATAGGTACGGCAAACGAATAACCTGCATAGTTTCCTGTTTCAGAAGCAATAGCCGTATTGATACCAACCAGCTCACCTCTTGT
>JBOFDD010000297.1:0-3949 GCA_051646645.1 Bacteroidales bacterium
TAAATATACTTCGGAACTCTATTTTTGTGCAAATTACATCTGTTCCTTCTTTTCTCTTCTTCTCTCCCGATAAAGCATTGTAATTATTTTGAGCTTTTTTGCTCGTTTAGTTTTAACTAAAAAGGAAAAAGTATGCAAGTAAACATGCGTAAGATTAAAAAAGTACTTATTGCAAACCGCGGTGAAATTGCCGTTCGTATCATGCGTTCGTGCAAAGAGATGAGAATAAGTACAGTCGCAATTTTCTCTGAAGCAGACAGAACAGCTAAACATGTTTGGTATGCCGATGAAGCATTCTGCGTAGGGGAAGCTGCATCTAAAGAAAGCTATTTGAATATTGAGAAAATCATTGAAGTAGCTAAAAATAATAACGTGGATGCAATCCATCCAGGATACGGATTCTTATCCGAAAATGCACACTTCGTTCAAAGATGTAATGAAGAGGGAATCATTTTCATTGGCCCTACTGCTGAGACAATGGACATGATGGGAGATAAAATATCTGCCCGTAAACACATGATTGCAGCTGGTGTTCCTGTTGTTCCCGGTACGGAAAAAGGATTAAACAGCGTAGAAGAAGCTATTGAAGTCTGTAATCAGATCGGCTATCCGGTTATGCTTAAAGCATCTATGGGTGGCGGAGGAAAAGGTATTCGTCTGATCCGTTCTCAGGAAGAGGTCAAAGACGCTTATCTGAATGCTAAATCTGAATCTTTGTCATCTTTTGGCGATGATACTGTATATATTGAGAAGTTCGTTGAAGAACCTCACCATATTGAATTCCAGATCCTGGGTGACAGCTTCGGCAATGTGATCCACCTTTGCGAACGTGAATGCTCTATTCAGCGTCGTAATCAGAAGATCCTGGAAGAGAGTCCGTCTCCGTTCATTACAAACGACATCCGTTTACAAATGGGCGAAAAGGCGGTAATGGCTGCGAAAGCTGTCAACTACGAAGGTGCCGGAACTATTGAGTTCCTTGTGGACAAACACCATAACTTCTATTTCCTTGAGATGAATACACGTCTTCAGGTAGAACATCCGATTACGGAAGAAGTATTGGGCATTGACCTTGTTAAGGAACAAATTAAGATTGCCGACGGACTTCCGTTATCTCACCGTCAGGAAGATATCAAACAACGTGGTCATGCTATCGAGCTTCGTATTTGTGCCGAAGATGCAGAAATGAACTTTATGCCTGCTCCGGGTACAATCAAGAAAATTCTTGAGCCAAACGGAATCGGAGTACGTATTGACAGTTATGTATACGAAGGCTACGAAATTCCGATCTATTATGATCCGATGATCAGTAAACTGATTGTATGGGCAACAAACCGTACTTATGCAATCGACCGCCTTCACCGTGTACTGGATGAATATAAAATCACAGGTGTTAAAACAAACATCAACTATCTGAAACGTATTATTGAAGTTTCTGACTTTGTTGAAGGTAAATATGACACCGGATTTATTGCTAAACATGGCGAAGCACTGATTGGCAATAACGGAAATGCTACTACGGAAAAAGAGAACATCGCAATCATTGCTTCTTATATTGACTACATTGTTAATCTGGACGAAAACAGTTCTAACGATAAAGGGGATAACCGTCCTACTAACCGCTGGAGAAACTTTGGTCTGCAAAAAGGGATTTTAAGAATTTGATTTATGGAAGTACAGATTGGAAACAGAGTTGCTGAAGTAGAATTAATCAGCAAAGACAAAAACTTCGTGCGTCTTTCCATCAACGGCGAAGAATATGAGGTGGATGTAACGATGCTTGAAGAGGGTGTATATTCCATTCTTCACAATGGTAAGTCTTATAACACAGAGCTTACACGCTCTGAAGATAATAAAAGCTACAAAGTGCATACTGCATTTTCGACTTTCGATGTGAAAATCGTTGACGAAAAAGCAAAATACTTGCGTATGCGTAAAGATGGTGATGACCGTCAGGACAATAAAATCATCACACCGATGCCTGGTAAAGTAGTAAGTATACCTGTAAAAGCAGGTGATGTTCTTACTAAAGGAGACACGGTGATCGTTATCGAAGCTATGAAAATGCAAAACAGCATTAAAGTTGCTACAGATTGTACGATTAAAGAGATTTTAGTGAATGAAGGGGACGCAATCAATGCAAATCAGTTGCTGATCCATTTGGAGTTGAACTAACGAAGTAAGTCTTATGACAAGAGAAGAAATTTACAAATCTTTCGAAGATAAAAATAAAGCTGCCGAAATGGGTGGCGGTCTTGATCGTATCGAGAAACAACATAGTGCAGGTCGATTGACTGCACGCGAACGCATCGAGAAACTATTAGATAAAAATACATTTGTTGAACTTGACAAATTCATGGTTCACAACTGTTCGAACTTCGGTATGGACAAAAAACGTATTCCTGGTGACGGTGTTGTTACAGGTTACGGTAAAATCGAAGGTCGTCAGGTTTTTGTTTATGCTTACGATTTCACTTCACTGGGTGGAACTTTGGGTGCTGTAACGGCTAAGAAAATCGTTAAAGTTCAAGAGCTGGCTCTTAAAAACGGAGCTCCTATCATCGCATTGAATGACTCGGGTGGAGCTCGTATTCAGGAAGGCGTTGACAGTCTTTCGGGCTATGCATCAATCTTCTATCAGAATACAATGGCTTCGGGTGTTGTACCTCAGATCTCTGCAATCATGGGCCCTTGTGCCGGTGGTGCTTGCTACTCTCCTGCTCTAACTGACTTCATCTACATGGTTAACGAAAACAGTTATATGTTTGTAACCGGACCGGATGTAGTAAAAACAGTTACACACGAGGAGGTTTCTAAGGAAGAATTAGGCGGTGCTTACACACATGCAAGCAAATCAGGTGTTACACACTTCGTTTGCGACTCTGAAGAAGCTCTTCTGATGTCAATGCGCGAGCTTTTGAGCTTCATTCCTTCAAACAATATGGAAGATGCTCCTTTCTCAGCTACAACGGATGATATCAACCGTGAGATTCCTTCTCTTCAGGAAATCGTTCCGATTGATCCGAATATGCCTTATGATATGAAAGATATCATCGAGCCTGTATTGGATGATCACTACTTCTATGAAGTAATGCCTCACTTCGCTAAAAATGCGATCGTAGGTTTCGGACGTCTGGGTGGCAAATCAATCGGTATCGTAGCTAATCAGCCTGCATTCCTTGCGGGAGTACTTGATATTGACAGCTCGGATAAGATTGCACGTTTCATTCGTTTCTGCGACTGTTTCAATATTCCGATCGTAACTTTCGAAGATGTACCGGGATTCCTTCCGGGGACAGCTCAGGAGCATGCCGGAATTATCCGTCACGGTGCTAAAATCGTTTATGCATACGCTGAAGCTACAGTTCCAAAAGTAACTCTGATCACTCGTAAAGCATACGGTGGAGCTTACATCGTAATGTCTTGTAAAGAAACAGGAAGCGACGTTAACCTTTCTTACCCGACTACAGAAATTGCAGTTATGGGTGCAGAAGGTGCTATCAATATTCTTCACAGAAATGCAGACGACGAAACTCGTGCTAAAGCGATCGAAGAGTACAAAGATCAATTTGCAAATCCTTACAGAAGTGCAGAAAAAGGATATATCGATGAGATCATCCTGCCGAAAGACACTCGTATCAAACTGATCCAGGGTCTTGAAATGGCTAAGAATAAGGTAAAAACAAATCCTCCGAAGAAACACGGTAACATTCCGTTATAATTTTTCCGATGGATATGATCCAATAAGAAACGGACCGGATAAAGGAATCAGCTTCCTTTTCCGGTCCGTTTTTTTATTTTGTTACAGAAAATAACCTGTAAATATCTTTGATTCAGCTTTTATTTATATACTTGCAAAAATAACCATTAATACTATCGAAAAATGATAAGACAATTACTTACACTCATTCTTCTTCTTTCATTTAGCGTTTTCTATGCACAGGATAAT
>JBOFDD010000298.1:0-7422 GCA_051646645.1 Bacteroidales bacterium
AGCTACTTTTGCTGAAGGATTCCAGAATCGCGCAGCTTGATATAACTCTTCGGGAGAACGATCATCCGGTAAATACAGCGGAATCAAAAGATTCGTATCAACAGCCAGTGAATCGCGTAACGGGTAATTCATGGCCTGCTTCAAAGTAAGCAGCGACTGATCTCTAAGATTATTTTGTTTTGTCAGCGTATAATCATCGGCAGCAACCTGAGCTACGACCTGAGCTACGTCTGCCTGACTTTTCAATCCCATCGACTCCATGCGTTTTGTTTTATAAAGCAACTGCTCACTCTGTTTCAGTTTTTCATCCGACAGCTTCACGCATTCTATATAATAAAGATAATCAGCAAAGGCCTGCATGGTCTGGATGGATATATCATCCTGTTTACGTTGCTGCTCCTCTATTCCCATAAGAGCAGTCACCTTGCTCACTTTCACCGCATTTAATAATGCTCCGGCCTGAAACAAAGACATGTTTCCCCCGATTTCATAGGCATTACTGAAATTGGATATATTGGAGTACGTATTTGTTTCCGGATCAATGGAACGACCAAAGCTGGATGTTGCACCAACTCCTGCGTTAACCGAAGGAAACAATGCACCAACAGAAGCCTTCCTGTCTTCTTTGTAATTGCGGTTCAACAGTTCCTGAACTTTAATCTTAGAACTGTTTTGGACAGCAAAAGACATACAATCATCCATATCCCAACTTTGCGTCTGTGCCAGCATAGAGCCACTAAAAATAGCAGTGATGGCAAAACTTATTATAGATATCTTTCTCATATTCATTCTGTTTTACTTATTCTATTGCCATAATCGTGCCAAAACATATAAAACACTAATAATCAACAAACTAATCTTAATACTAAAAAAATACAACTGTCTAATAAATGGACACAGGTGTCAAATATCTATACACTAAAAATAAAATCTTTTTACGAATTTGCACAACTCCCCTATTTTGGTCATCTTTGGGAAACAATAAGAAGCATAATCAACTGATAATTATGAGCAAAGATCCGTCAATACTAATTGTAGATGACAATAAAACCATATTGCAAACATTAGAACTGCTGCTAAACGGATTTTTCAGCCAGATAAATACGTTAAGCAACCCAAACAGTATCGACTCAGTTTTATTGAAAAACACTTACGATGTTATTTTGCTGGACATGAACTTCCGTAATGGAGTCAATAATGGCAATGAAGGGTTATTCTGGCTATCAAGAATCAAAGATAAAAGACCTGATCAGCCTGTTGTCCTCTTTACAGCCTATGCAGATATTGATCTGGCTGTCGAAGGAATGAAAAACGGAGCAACGGATTTTATTACCAAACCCTGGGATAACGAAAAACTAATAACTACTCTATTAAAGGCTGCTGCATCAGGCAGATCTGCTGCAAAAGCGAACAAGAAAGAAAATACTCAGAATAAAAGAATGTTCTGGGGAAGATCGGCACGTATGCACCAGCTAAAAGATCTCGTTGAACGTATTGCCACAACCGATGCCAATGTATTGATTACAGGAGAAAATGGCACCGGTAAAGAGATGCTCGCACGCGAAATCCATTTGTTATCAAAGAGAAAGGATAATGCTTTTGTGACAGTCGATATGGGTGCTATTCCCGATACGCTGTTCGAAAGCGAGCTGTTTGGTTATATGAAAGGAGCATTTACGGATGCAAAAAAACGATAAGAAAGGTAAGTTTGAGCTGGCTGATAAAGGAACGCTTTTCATGGATGAAATAGCCAATATGCCATTGCTTCAGCAGGTAAAACTTCTCTCCTCAATGCAAACCCGCGAAGTTATTCCCGTAGGAGGCGCTAAGCCTGTACCGGTTAATATTCGTCTGATCTCTGCGACAAACGGAAATCTCCCTTTGCTCGTAAAGGAAAATGCTTTTCGCGAAGATCTTTTTTATCGCATTAATACGATCCATATTCAAATCCCGTCTCTGCGGGATCGGATGGAAGATATAGCAAGCTTCGCGGATATCTTTATTACAAAATATTCTGATAAATACGGACTCCCTACCCCCAGGATATCCAATGAAGCCCTGAATAAACTAAATCAGTATACCTGGCCCGGAAATATCCGTGAACTTGAACATGCGATAGAGAAAGCTGTCATCATGTCGGGCGGAGGTGTGATCAATGAAGATGTTTTTGTCTTCAGACAAGAAGTACAAAGCACTCATGAAATGAACAACTCAGTTCAGACTCTTGAAGAAATGGAACGAATTATGATCGATCAGTCTATTCAGGAATGCGAAGGCAATCTATCCGCTGTAGCTCAGCGTCTCGGCATCAGTCGTCAGACTTTGTATAACAAAATGAAGAAATTCAATCTATAGCCTATGCTCCGGTATCTCTACAGCAAACTTATCTTCAATGTTATCGTTCTGTGCATTTGCATAGGAGCTCTTTGCTATTTCTATTGGGCATCGGAGTCTTCTTATGCCAATCTGACAGCAGGTGTTTTAGTCATTCTTTCGATCATCCTTTTCTTCCGGATCATTCAGAACTATCGTTATGAAATGCGGAAGGTTCAATATTTGCTCGAAGCCGTTGAAAACAGTGATTATTCATTCCGCTTTGCCGAGAGCAGGAAATTCGGAGTGGAGATAGTGACAAATAAGACACTGAACCGTGTAAAAGATATTTTGTTGCAGACGAAGCAGGACATTATTACACAAGAGCAATATTTCGAACTGATTCTGGATAAGAGCATGACCGGATTTATTATCTGCGATACCAAAGGGCATATCCATCAGTCTAATCAGGCTGCACTCAGTTTACTTGGATTAAGCATACTGAAGCATATTTCACAAATCGAACGTATAGCACCGGACTTTCAGTTGAATGAAGAGTTACAGGGAGAAGGCAAACAGATTCAGGTATCTACGCCAAACGGCAATCGCAATATCTCATTACGTGCTACATCATTCAAACGAAAAGAGAAAGAGCTGTTGATTATCACGCTGAACGACATTAGTTCCGAACTGGAAGAAAAAGAACTTGAATCCTGGATCAGATTAACACGTGTGCTGACTCATGAAATCATGAACAGCATAGCTCCTATCCGCTCTGTGAGCGAATATCTGCTGCAAACAGAGAATACCGATAAACTTGAACTTCGCAAAAGCCTTGATATCATTCATAACACATCGGGTAATCTGATGAACTTTGTAGAGCATTACCGACGTTTTGCCCGCATTCCTCCTGCCAACAAAGAAGAGATTCAGGTTGAAGAACTACTTATGCAATGTCGGAGAATGATAATAAGCGAGGTAGCTGAACAGGTGAAAATATATGTGGATACGGATGAATCTACGTTACCTCTTCATGCCGACCGCGGCCAAATCGTTCAGGTAATCATTAACCTGCTACGCAATGCTGCCGACGCTGTTAAAGAGAAAGAAAACGGACGTATAAAACTTTCCGGCACTTATATTCCTGAAAGTAAGCGATGGATTATTGGTGTTGAAAATAACGGGGATCCTATTTCGAAAGAGATGCAGGAACAGATATTTGTACCTTTCTTCACCACCAAAGAAGGAGGATCCGGTATCGGACTGAGCATATCCAAACAGATTATGCGCAATCATCAGGGCAATCTGCAACTGACTCAATCCAATCATGAAGCTACTCTGTTTTCACTGATATTTTAATCAAAGAACTTACCGCAAGGTCTGTATAAACAATTTCTTAAATACCTTTCGTTATTTTTCACCAAAGCAGAAACAATTTCTTTCGACTGTATGATTAATCTCTATCTTGTACAGCACCCGGCCTGTGTACTGTACAGGCCCTTTTTGTGTGCTGTACAAGAAACAACTGTGTGCTGTACAGATCCTTAAATAATCATACGTTCGAAAATAATTAATCACACGTCTCTCTGAATTTATTCTGTAGTATAAGACGAATTGTTTTAACGTACATTCTTGCGAGATCATAAGATAAAAAATATCCACTACTTCACATAAATGATCCTAATTCAAAGATATCTTGGCCTGTTTTCTCACTCGCTTTAGGCCAAAAAGTATGCGCAATAGATTGACACGCCGGATGAAATATTCGTAAATGCCGAGAGAAAAGAAAAATGTACCGAAAACCATCAATACTATTTTCAGATAAACATTCCAGGACAGATCATAAATAAAGAAGCCTATGATTAGCTGTACTGTTTGATGGAGTATGTAGAGCGGATAAACCGATTCATTTGCATAAAACGTCAGCGGGGTTGACTTGCTCAAATAAGACGACGCATATCCTAAACAGACAAGAATCCATGCCCAAATATTAACAACTGCAATAACGGGCTCTATCTTCTTTATTGCAAAGAAAAAGTAACCGTTACTCTCCGACGAAACATTAAAGAGGCTCAGCAAACTTACGAACGTAATAAGACCTGATATCAGATATGATTTCCGATAAGTCTGGACAGATTTTCTTATTTCTTCGCCTAAATGAATTAGCAGAAAGCCTGACAGGTAGAACAGCGCATAATGCATGAGATTGTAGTAATCATTTAGCAATCCATATGTGGATGGAAAGACTGGTTTCAAAAGATATTCGGGAATAAGAAATGGTAACGCAAGAATAAATATCCCTGCAGGGGATACTGCAACTGCTTTTCTTAGGAATTGCATAAATTGATTATCCTTATGCTTTCGTATATAGATAAATAACGGGGTAAATACGACCGAAAAGATAAGTAAATAGAGAATAAACCAAAGGTGATGCCAGCTTATATTACCCTCAGGATAAGCCCCTTGAAATGCCGGGCTTCCCAAAAAAGAAAAGTAAGATCCGGTGTATTCCAGCTTTACTATTCGTTCCAGATAAACCTGAGGAGGAACAACGACAAGCATCCCGAACAAGAAAGGAAAAAGAAGTCGTATATGCCGTTCTTTGATATATTCGAGTGCAGTTCGCTTGCGCATTGCAAAAGCTGTTCCCATCCCGGAAATCACAAATAACAGAGGCAATCGCCACTGATTAAGAAATAGCATCGGATCTGTAAGCCAATCCACGAGCTCATTGTTCTTAAAATGAAAATTCCATGGACAAAAGAACATCCCGACATGATACAGGATCAATAGCAAAAACAACAATACTCTCAGATTGTCTAAATCGTATCTGCGCATAAATTCAAAGTTAAAATTTTCGCAAACTTATATACTCTGAACTAACTTCTAAAACGACTTGGGATGAATGGTCAATTAATGGGACGAATGGTCCGTATTTGATTTATACAGCTCGGCAAAGCGGGATGAATTGGCTCTTGAAACAGGTATTCGCATGTCTGCGTGCTGTAAGGTAAGTATATATCCTTTTGTGTTTCCATCTGCACGCAGTATATAGTCAATATTAACAATAAAGGATCTGTGTACACGCATGATATTAGTATGATCTGCAATGATTTTCTCAAAATCAGTAATCGTCATCCGGATTAGTTTCTTTATTAACTTCTGATTTTGTATGCTGTATATCATCAGATAGTTTCCTTCTGATTCGGCATATACAAAAGTTCCGGAATCAAGAGTTAAACGTTCTGATTTTAGTGCCGTGGCGATTTGCAGCGTCTCAGCTTTAACCTTTCTGTTTAAAGCATCACCTGCATATTTATTTATACTATTTAAAAGCAAATGAATAAGCAGTAATAGAAGTGCACCAAACAAAAAAGCATGTATGAGCTCAACGATCAGATAATTCCATGAATAGTTATCCGGATTATCGTATATAATAGGGCGTATAAAAAAATTGAGCGTTCCTATCAGAAGTAATAATAGCACATTTCTAACAAATCCGGGCAGATAAAACCGAATCTTTCTGGCTATTAAACTCATTACTGTAAACGCAAACAGTGCATTGACAGCAAAGAACAAACATATTAGTGCATAAGTATACTGATGTTCGGATTTGTCAACATGAAAAGGTTCAAACAAAAAGGCTAACAGAAATGTGCACAAAAAAATCAGTATACCTGTAATGTATACTCTCTTTTCGGATAATAAAGTCTGTATGTTAGTTTCTAATGAATTTGCAAGCATAATTGAAGAATATCATGAATATTAGTCTGTTCGCAAAAATAACTATTTGACACTATCCCTAAATGGAAAATACTCCTTATTTTTGGATCATTCAATCTTTATTAACGCGATAACTTAATATGAAAAAACGCACTATTCTTCTTTTATGCAGTTCGCTGTTTCTGTCGAATGCAGTCACTGTAAATGCCAGAGTTCCTTTCAAGGCGAGCAATGCTAAAAAGCAATATTGGTACCATATCACCTCAGCGGCATCAAACGATTACTGTAAAGGCAAAATAATTACTATTGAAGGTGATCAGCTCAAATACGAAAGCCCGAATGTAGATCCGAATAATGTCTGGTGCTTTGAACCTGTTACAGACTCTACTTTTGCTATCAGAAGCTTTGCATCAAAAAAATATATTGGGCAATCCATTTATGATGGTTTAGTCAATGACCCTGTTGCCATACACATTAAAAAACTGGGTGATACAGATCAGTATGCATTAATTCCATCTGATAACTATCCGCTTCATGCGCAACAAAACAGATCGTTGCTGACTCATTACCCCGGAAAGGAAAACAGTGCCAGCGCCTGGCAGTTTTCAGAGATTTCAACAAAACAAATGGTACAACCCCGTTCCATAAATGTTGAGAATACACGGCGGGGAACGCACGTTACTCAGGCTGGAGAAAAGCAAATTCCACTATTCGGATTTGATATTCAGGTAAAAGGATTTAAGAATAATGAAGAACTTATGACTCTTTCTTTTGACTTTAAAGACTACACCAATCCTTCAGCACTTGAAAATATAAAAGTCTACACATCTCAGGTTCTGGGAAGAGGTTTGACTAAAGGTGGTGTGGAACTTGGGGAGTTGAAGATTAAGGACAACAAGGCATATGTTAAGCTTGCTGCACCCATGAAGCTTTCACTTGGCTCCAATTTCTTCTGGGTTATTGCAGATGTAGCAAATACAGCCAAAGAAGGGGACTTACTCGACATAACATTGACAGATATTGAAACAAAGAAAGGGAAACTCTCGTTTGAAGCTAAAGAGGCAAATCCGGTAAATGTATTCCTTACTAAAAGCGTACTGTTCAGTCCGGGCGATTACGGATCGAAATATTACCGCATCCCGGCTATCGAAACGGCAAATGACGGTTCGCTGGTTTCTGTTACAGACAGACGTCCGTTTCATTCAGGCGACTTGCCTCAGGCTATCGACTTATATGTACGTCGAAGCACGGATAACGGCAATACATGGAGCGAACCGATTATGATTGCCGGAGCGGATGATGATAAAATCGGATTTGGGGATGCTGCTATCGTGAAAACACAAAGCGGTAAGCTGATTGTATTATTTGTTGGTCATAAAGGTCTTT
>JBOFDD010000299.1:0-3375 GCA_051646645.1 Bacteroidales bacterium
AGCCCGGTAGCTATCTCCCTTTTCATAAGATGTGTTCAGACGAAAGCTCACATTATTATGACGATCCAGACCTCCCCAGATATCAGCTCCTGTACGGATTGTATTAAAACTTCCATATCCAAGTCTTACATCACCACCAAACTGAGTACGCGGTCTTTTTGAAGAAAGATTGATAATCCCGCCGGGACTTACATTACCGAACAATACTGCCGAAGCTCCTTTGATTACCTGAACTTCCTCTACCCCATCCATTTCAGGCTGCGACGTTTCCATAAGGATACCATCCTTCATAAATGATATTCCTCTGTATCCGCGTGCTCCAAAACTATTCATAGCTCCCCCGTAAGTAGCCCAGCTGTATGCTCCAGGTACATTCAGAATAGCATCTTTCACGTCTGTGACATCCTGTTCATCCAGAAGTTTACGATCGACAACGGAAATCGTCTGAGGCTGAGCCTTCAGTTCTACTGGTAGTCGGCTCAGCGTATAGGGTAAACGCTGATTAGGAGTTCTTCGTCCGGCACGAACCACCACTTCGTCCATGCGGACCTCTTTCTCATGTAATGTGATACGCGTTTGGTGATCTCTTTCAGGTTGAACTTCAATTTTCTTTGACAAGGGCTCATAGCCCACATACGTAAGATCCAGTTCGTATACACCTTCGGGGACAGATTCAATGATAAAGTTCCCGTTTTCATCCGTTACAGTCCCTTTTTGTATTTCATCTATCCATATATTTGCACCAATAAGTGGAAGGCCTCTTTCATCCCGAATCTGCCCTTTAATATTTGAAGTCTGACTCTTCGAATAAATTGCGATATTGCCTGTTAACAGCAATGATAATAGTAGTAAATTTCTTCTCATATTTCTTATGATTATTTCCAAATGCAAAGAAACAGGAGAAAAGCCGGCCTATCAATCCCTAAAAAAAGGGAAAAGAGCATGATTCAATACCTAAATCAGGGTATTGAATCATGCTCTTCTTTCGATAAAATCATACCTATTACCTCAGAATAGTTCGATCTGCCGGTAGGTATATTATTATTTTTCAAATAGATATCATAAATCTTATTCTGCAAACGCCCCCATCTTTCCGAATAAAGCGAATTCCAGTAATCCCGGGTGTTCACGTGCAGTACAATTATATCAGAGTCAATCTTCGAAATAATCTCCTTGTATCTTTCCTTGGAGAGAATCCGCTGTGCATTACTAAGGACATGAGGAAGCAGACTGTAGTAAGCACTAAAACGAATAAGCGAATCATTCGAATTTTTGGTTATTTCCCATGCATAAAAGTTTGCTTCAGCTTCGGAAGTTACGCCCGAAAGATGAGCTAACTCGTGTGTTAAGACAAATGGATATTGCTGGGGTTTAAGGTGTTCATTGACATGAACCTCAGAGAAGAAGGGGCCATAATACCCAAGCACTCCTACTTTTGCATAGGCATCTGACGAAGTCATTAATTTAACTTTTGGATGATCCGGCAGATAAGCTAGTTTAAACCGGGAAGCTATCGAATCAAATCCGGCGACAGCCAGCCGTCTTGCTTTTTCTTTATCCAAATGCATATCTGAAGGATAAGAATCATTCAAATTTTGCAAATAGCGGTCTATAAATTTCAGATATCTTACTGAATCAGCTTCGGCATAAACGATACCTGTACGCGAATAAAAATCAGGTCTGAAATAGTTGATTCCCCAAGAAAGTTCAAATGTCAGCCAGCCGCTCAAAAGTGTCACTAATAAAAGAAAGAGAGCCTGCTTCCAGGCTCTCTTTACACATTTCCATAAAATAACCCCAAGCATTAAAATTAATAACGGGATTAACATATCGTATAAAGAAAACGAAAAGAAAGAGGAAAACCAATGTAAACTCCGTGATATCGCCGGATATACCGAAGCTGAGTAAAACCCGGCAACAGAAGGTATCCTTTTTAATATCTCAATACTTACAGCAAACAGGAACAATACAATAATGATTTTTCTTTTCATCGTTTTCAGTCTCTACTTCATGCTATTCTTTTTCCATTTTTTCGGTAGCCAGCTCTGCCGGTCTCATACGTAAAGCACTCCAGGAATCGTTTACAGCCATTTGTTTGACTGCTTTTACTCCTTTTTCCTCTACCAGTTTTGCAAGCACCTCTTTATTTATATTGGATTTACCTGATGATCCTTTCGGAAAGCAGATCCAGAAATTAGAGTCATACGCAATCTTTGGCAGAACAATATTCATCCATAGGGTGAACTCATCCGTATTTCTTAGAAATAGAATCGTTACATCACTCTTCTCTTTGGGCAATGTTGTTGAAAAACCTTTTTTCACAAACAGAGCAGCAAGATCTTGCGGCGCATTTAGTATAACGCCACCCTTCTTAAGGTTAGCCTTGCTTAAAAACTCTACAATGTTCATAGTTTTAAAAAATAGCTTTGTGATTTAATTGTTTAATAATGGGTAATAATAACCCTGTTTATACTCAGGGCCGTCAAATGCAATATTAGATAATTTGTCATTAATCAACAAATAAAAACAGTATTAAATCGATAAAATTTAACTTTGCATTGTCAAGGCTTAAAAAGAAAACGACAAAAACGCCTAAATTGTTCCCTCCTCTTTTGATTTTTCTTATTTTTGTGTGAGTTAGAAGCTGAACTGCTTTTTAACTCGCAGCAAGAATAACTATAATATAACAGAATTCATGCAATCATTTGTACACCTACACGTTCACTCCCAATATTCAATTCTCGACGGACAAGCATCTATCAGTCGTATCGTAGATAAGGCTATAGAAGATGGTATGCCCGGCGTAGCGATAACGGACCACGGAAATATGTTCGGTATCAAAGAGTTTTTCAATTATGTATCCAAAAAAAATGGAAAGATTGAAGGGCTCATCAAAGATCTGAAAAAAGAACTTGACAAACTTAAGGAAAACGGAGCTTCTGCAGATGAGATAAACCTGAAAAGCGATGAAATTCAAAAAACAAGAAAAAAGCTTTTTAAAGGAATCATCGGATGCGAGGTATATGTAGCCCGTAACGGTCGCCATGTCAAACAGGGCAGAGAAAATCTTTCGGGTAATCACCTAATCCTGCTTGCAAAAAACAAAACAGGATATCACAATCTCGTAAAACTTGTTTCTATAGGGTGGGTTGAAGGATTTTACGGTCGTCCGCGTATTGATAAAGAGATACTCGAAAAGTACAAAGAAGGGCTCATCGTTTCTTCCGCCTGTCTGGGGGGAGAAATACCGCGTTTAATCCGCGATGGCAAGATCGATGAGGCTGAAAAAATGGTATTGTGGTACAAAAATATTTTTGGCGACGACTATTATCTCGAAATGCAGCGACACGAAACTTATGCCGACAATGCCGATCA
>JBOFDD010000300.1:0-5469 GCA_051646645.1 Bacteroidales bacterium
CTTTTTCACGCGCTATGGAAATGGCAGTCATCATGGCAGAAACAATAAGCATAATCAGAGCGAGTACACCGGGTAAAAACATGTACACACTTTTCAATGACGGATTGTATAACATCTGAACCTGAAGTTCAAAAGGCTGAATAACTGTCTGGCCACTTTTCAGGGCAAACTCTTCTTTATACTGACTAAGAATCGTTTCGGCATATCCGACGATTGCCTGAGAAGTATTCATATCTGAGGCATCCAGTACGAGTTGCAGCTTAACATCTTCTCCTGCACGCAAATGTTGTTCGAAACGATCAGGAAAAACCAGAGCAAGTTTTGTTCCACGTTGCAATGTCTTCACAATGCCCGACTCTGATTCAAGAGTAGTTACCTCATCGAAATAACCGGAAGACGTGAAGCGCTCCGTAATCAGTCGGGTCTGCTGATCAGGCTGCGGTACATAAACAGCCATTTGTACATGTTTAATTTCATTGGTAATAACATATCCGAAAAGAATAACCAATGCAACAGGCATAAGGATAGTTATCAATAGAGTGCGGGGATCCCGCAGTATGTGACGGGTTTCTTTCAGAACAAAGGCTCGTAACATCTTCATTTGGCACCTCCTTTCGATGCAACTTTAAAGAAAACATCATCCACTTTATTGACGCCATAGCTCCGGCACATTCCCTGAGGTGTATCCAAAACTGCTATCCGTCCGTCAACCATTATTGATACACGATCACAAAACTCAGCCTCGTCCATATAGTGAGTAGTAACAAACATGGTCACTCCTTCTTCTGCCGTTTGATGAATCAAATCCCAGAACTGACGACGAGTCAAAGGATCGACTCCCCCGGTTGGTTCATCAAGAAATACGATCTGAGGGTGATGAATTAAACTCAAAGAAAAGGCTATTTTTTATCTCCAGCCAAGAGGAATAGAACGGACAAGCAGATTCTGAGCATCCCCATTCCCAAGTTTTTCAAACATTTCTTTTCTTCTCTGTTCTTTATCCCGACGTGATAACCCATAGATAGACGCAAAAAAATCAATATTCTCATTCACAGTCAGATCTTCGTACAACGAAAATTTCTGACTCATATATCCGATATGCTTTTTTATAGATTCTTTCTGTCTGAAAATATCAAATCCGGCAACAGTACCCGCTCCTCCTGTCGGATTAAGCAATCCGCAAAGCATACGTATTGCTGTAGTCTTCCCTGCGCCGTTTGCTCCAAGAAAACCAAATATTTCCCCCTGTTTTACATCAAATGAAATATGATCAACAGCTGTAAAATCACCGAATTTCCGGGTCAGATCTTTCACTTCGATAGAATTCATTCCGTGTCTCCTTTCATCAACTGCATTAAAGCATCCTCAATGGTTGGCTTTAGCTGGCTGATAGCCGAAAATTCTATCCCCTCTTTTCTTAACAACCATTCTGCCTGATTAGTCTCTTTTTCATCTATAGTCCAATGAACATTGCGTCCGAACAGATAAGCTGATTTCGTTTGATTTAACGCCCCTAACTGCCTCAATATACGATATGGAACATCGGACTGAATCTCATAGATATACCCTTTATATGAATCGATAAAACATTGGGGTGTCTTAATATCAAGTAAAAGTCCCTCATGCAAAAAGGCAATCCGGTCGCAACGTATTGCTTCATCCATATAAGGCGTTGAAACAAGTATTGTAATTCCTTTCTCATTTAAGGATTTAAGCATATCCCAGAATTCCCTTCTCGAAACCGGATCGACTCCTGTTGTTGGTTCATCCAGCAACAATACGAGTGGTTTATGAACCAGCGAGCAGCATAACGCCAGTTTCTGTTTCATCCCTCCTGACAATTTCCCGGCTGGACGGTCTGAAAACGGCTTTATCTGATCCCATATAGGAGCAATCAATTCGTAACCTTCGGCAATAGTTGTCCCAAAAATGGTAGCATAAAAGTTCAAATTTTCCTTGACACTCAAATCCTGATATAAAGAAAATTTTCCCGGCATGTAACCGATAAGAGAACGAATTTCCTTCTTATTATTCCGAATATCCATACCTGCAACAGAGGCATCTCCTTCATCAGGAGAAAGCAGGGTAGCCAGAATTTCAAAAAGTGTAGTTTTCCCTGCTCCGTCGGCACCTATTAATCCGCATAACTCGCCCGATCGGATAGAAAATCCGACCTGATCCAAAGCCTTCGTTTTATTATAAAGCTTTGTTACATTCTCTATATGTATGGATTGATCTGCGCTCATGACTTGTTATTAAAAATAAACCTCTCCGGGCATTCCTATCTTAAGCGACCCATCATTCTTTACGTTTACTTTAAACGCATAGACAAGATTAACACGCTCATCTTTTGTCTGAACTGTTTTGGGCGTAAATTCAGCTTTTGAAGCAATCCAGGTAATCTCTCCATCGAAACAGGAGCTTGTATCATCCGGAGCATCAATACTCACTTTTACTTTTTGCCCGAGCTTAATCTGAGATAGCTGCGGTTCGGAAATATAAGCGCGAATGTTCAGGCTGGATAAGTCCCCGATCACAAAAAGGGGTTTCCCATAGGCGGCGACTTCTCCCGCCTGAGCTATTTTAGTCAGAACGGTCCCTTCTACCGGAACAGCTATTCAGCATTTATTCAGTTGTTCATCCACCTCTTCCAATTGCATCCGGAGCGGCTCTATCTGTGCCAATATTGATTTCGTCTGTGTATTTAGCTGCGCGTACATTGCTGTTTTTTCCTTTTCAAGCACATTGACAGCCGTATTCGCATTATCGAGCTGCTGCTGTGTCGCGGCATCCGAAGATTGTAGCAGATTAACGCGCTTCTGCTCCGTAAGCGCATTAGTCAAACGTGCATTTATTACATTAATCTGAGATGCGATATCCGGAATCTGAGCTTCAAGTGCTGCAACAGACTTTTGCAATTGTCTTTTTTTCCATACCAGATCAATCGTATCAATCAGCCCGACAATGGATCCTTTTGCCAATAAATCACCTTCGTTTAGTTCAAACGCAAGGAGCTGACCATTTGCCTGAGCAGACACAATCACTTCATCCACTTCGAAATTGCCATAAGCATCCGGAGTATTCTTGCCCGCACTGCACGAAACAAATTGCATCGTAATTAAAAGAATAAAAGCTATTCCGATATGTTTCATATTCATAGTACAATTGAATTATATGACTACCATTTATTGTTTGAGCAGTCAACAACTGGTCTTTCACATTACAACAAAGCAAGACGCCATAGAGTTGATAATATTCTTAATTTCTTTCAGATATCATCAGTTATTATCACTCCATTGTTCTTTTTATTGTTTCGCCTTTATCGCGAATTAAAATACGGTGTTTCGGACTTCCTATAATCTGAGCTGAATAAATACTTGAATGTCCGGAAAAAAGGTATGCTGTAACGCACGATAATGCTATAAATAGTCCTGATTCAATGCCAAACAGCTCAATCCCCATGAGTGTGCAGGCTATTGGTGTATTGGTTGCACCTGAAAACACGGCTACAAAGCCCATTGCTGCGAGCAGAGCCATTGGCAATGGGATAAACAATGATAGTGCATTTCCTAAAGTCGCTCCAATAAAAAATAAGGGAGTTACTTCTCCACCTTTGAATCCTACTCCCAAAGTAAATGAAGTAAAGAGTAGTTTCAGTATAAAATCATAGTAAGGTAATTCCTGAGTGAATGCGGATTGAATTACAGGTAATCCCAAACCTGTATAGCGGTATGCTCCGAACGCAAAAATGGCAATAGCCAGAAACACGCCTCCCACAAACGGACGTAAAGGAGGCCACTTTATATACCGGCTAAAAAGCTTACTCCAATAATGTGTTGATTTAGCAAAAAGCGTAGCCGTAAGACCAAATGCAATACCTGCCAGCAAAGCATACAAAAGATTTAATAATGTAAATTCAGGCACAAAGCTTACTGCATAATGAGAATGTGAAGCCCCCCAGGCTGAGCTGACATAGTTTGATACAGCTGCAATCAAAAACGAAGGGACAAGTGCTTCATATCTCATTCGGCCAACTACAATAACCTCAAGAGCAAAAACAGCTCCGGCAAGCGGTGTCCCAAATACCGAAGCAAAACCGGCGCTAATACCGCAAATAAGAATTATCTGACGATCTCTCCGATGGAACCCGAAAAGACGTGTAAACTGATCTGCAATCGCACCACCCATTTGCACAGCTGTACCCTCCCGTCCGGCAGATCCCCCGAAAAAGTGAGTTATTATTGTACCAATAAGCACAAGTGGTGCCATCTTAAACGGGATAATCTTCTTTGGAGAATGAAACTCTTCTAAAAGCTGATTATTCCCTTTTACGACTTCACTTCCCCAATAATAATACATAATGCCTATTACTAAACCACCTAATGGTAATAAAGCAATAATCCATGTATGGGCTTCGCGCCACGCTGTTGTCAGGTTAAGTGCAGCAAGAAAGCCAGCTGAAGCTGTGCCAACTAATGCTCCGACCAGGGCACAAATAAGCAACCATTTAAACAAATAAATGATTAACTGTACGCGAATGTTATCTTTGAGATAGGTAAATAAACCGTCCATGCTTTCGTTTCTTATAATTTTCCGCAAAGATAAAGGTTTTATTTATTGGACTTCATTTTATCCCAAAGATGATGCAACAAAGCAAAACGCAGCCTTCTCATTCTGACAAAAATTAAAGAATTAAGGCTTCAAAATTTCTTTTTGACACTGAAAATCGATCAGAATAAAAGATGAAAGTTTCGGATAAAATAGCCGATTTTTATACCAAAAGGAGGGTTCTGAAAATTCATAAGGTCGAACGCGCAAGAACATAAGGTCGAAAATATATTTTCATACGTTTGTTTATAAAAATTCGACCGTATGTTTTCGCGCGGAGATACGTTCGTTTTTCCAAAAAGAACCGTATTTCGCGGCATAGAAGTACGTATTTACCGGCAAAGAAGTACGTTTATAAAAACTGAACCAACAACACATTCATTATCAACAATATACACAACTCACTCTGAGTAGCGTGTAGGGACAGAAAATAATTCCGGCAAAATCTATCGCATTCTCAGCGATTAGGATTTTGACATTATGGTAGAAAACAAGGAAGTTTAACTACATTTTCACAGAGGACATAAATCGATATGCAAAGGGGCGAGGTCTGCTCCCCCTCAGCCCCAAAATACAGAAACGGCTCTAAGACGAACTTTTGAAACATTCTGCAAATCTTCACTGAGGGCGAGCGAACCCCGCCCCTATATTTATTTTTTCATCTTATTCCAGATTTGATTCCGGATACAATTCATTCCACCACTCCGGCTGATCTTTCAGATAACGATCAAACCAGGCTAAGATAGATTTAGTCCATTTGATTTTTTTATCGAAATTAGCGATCCCGTGGTATTCACCATCAACCTGGATCATTTCAACCGGTTTATTCAGCAACTTCAGAGCGGTATACATTTGAATACT
>JBOFDD010000301.1:0-7839 GCA_051646645.1 Bacteroidales bacterium
CATTACTACAGAAACGGGAGCCGGACAATGGGGTGCTGCTATGAGTTATGCCTGCAAACACTTCGGATTGGATCTGACAATTTTCATGGTTAAAGTCAGCTATGAGCAGAAGCCTTACCGTAAATCTATGATGAACACATGGGGTGCTAACGTGATCCCATCTCCAAGCGATTTGACTGAAAACGGAAGGAGTATGCGGGCAAAATATCCGAATACATCAGGCAGTCTGGGTATGGCTATATCTGAAGCTGTTGAAATGGCTGTAAAGACACCAAACACGAAATATGCACTTGGCAGTGTACTGAATCACGTCATTCTGCATCAAACAATTATCGGACTTGAGGCTGAAAAACAAATGGAAATGGCAGAAGAGTATCCGGATATCGTAATTGGTTGTTTCGGTGGGGGATCAAACTTCTCCGGAATTTCGTTTCCGTTCCTGAAGAATCAATTCCGCGATGGTAAAAAAGTACGTGTAATTGCAGCTGAGCCAGCTTCTTGTCCGAAACTTACGCGCGGTGTATTCCAATATGACTTTGGCGATACCGAAGGACTAACTCCACTTATTCCGATGTACACGTTAGGTCATAATTTTGAACCGGCAGACATTCATGCAGGCGGACTTCGTTATCACGGTGCCGGATCAATTGTCAGTCAGTTAATCAAAGATGAGTTGATCGAAGCTCAGTCTGTTCCTCAGCTTGAAACTTTTGAAGCAGGAGTATTGTTCGCTCAGACGGAAGGCATTATACCTGCTCCTGAATCTACCCATGCTATAGCTGTAGCCATTCGCGAAGCGTTGAAAGCAAAAGAAGAAGGAGTTAGCAAAAACATTCTGTTTAATCTTTCGGGACATGGTCTAATCGATATGGCGGCTTATGACAGATACTTCGCAGGAGAATTACAGAATTATGCTGTAAGTCCTTCTGATATATTAAAAAGCACACAACAATTAGCATCTATTATCCACTGAATAATAATTAATAGTTATAGTCTATTTAGCAAAAAAGGATCGATACACTTTACTACAAAAGCGTTCGATCCTTTTATTTGTTATTGAGGTTATTTCAACTTATGGAAACATAGTACGTAATTACTAAAAGCCCCCCATGCCGTGATTAATTTTGTATCATTCACCCTCAGGCAAACTTTTCTTAGCCTTCACGCCTAAGTCTTTAAGCTGACGTGCCTGATTGATCAGATTTCCATTCCCTTCGCTCAGCGAGCGCATCGCATCGTTATATGATTTTTGAGACTTATCAACATAGTCGCCCATACGTTTCATATGTTCAACAAATACAACAAACTTATCATACAACTTACCTCCGCGATCTGCAATATCCATTGCATTGCGGTTCTGATATTCTCTTTTCCAGAGATCTGAAATGAGTTTTAAAGCAGTAATCAGGTTAGTAGGGCTGATTAATACTATGCGTCGCTCATAAGCATAATTCCACAGTGTGGAATCTTCCTTCATAGCTGTCATATAGGCTGCGTCATTCGGAATAAACATCATAACGAAATCAAGCGATTGCTCATAATCATCATATTTCTTTGCACTCAGTTCATCAATATGCCTCTTTACAGATAAAAGATGTTCGGATACTGCCCGTTTCTGATCTTCATCCGAGTCACTCTCCTGATAACGGACATAAGCGGTCAGCGACACTTTCGAATCGATAATAACTTTACGTTTATCAGGGTAAGCAACAATAACATCAGGGCGCATCCTCCGGCCTGAATCATTTACCATGTTTCTTTCCATTTCATCTTTCAGATATTCCTGAGTGAAATAGCCTTCACCTTTTCGCAGTCCTGATTTTTCAAGAATTGTTTCAAGAATCATCTCACCCCAGTCTCCCTGAATTTTACTATCACCCCTCAGTGCTTTAGTGAGATTATTGGCTTCATTGCTGATTCGGTTGTTTAACTCAACAAGTTCTTTGATGCTGGACTGCAACGAGAAACGCTCTTTCGATTCACGATCGTATGTTTCTTCAACCTTACGTTTGAAGTCAACTAGTTTTTCAGATAAAGGATTCAGAATTTGCTGAATATTTTCTTTGTTTACTTCTGTGATGCGTTTGCTTTTTTCTTCGAATATTTCCTGAGCCAGAAGCTTAAACTCGTTCTGCATCACTTCTTTCATCCGGAGAAAATCCTCTTTCTGCAGAGTGAGCTGATCTTCCAGACTTTTTTTCTGTTGAGTCAGCTCTGTGAGTCGGTTTGACTGATGCATGATTGTATCTCTGAAATCCTCCTGCTTCTGAATCTGATCTTTCAGATCGGCCTCAATACGCTGAATAAATGTTTCTTTTTCACGAATCAAAAGTTCAAAAGTATTTTTTATTCGCTCTGACTCATCCGGCGAAATATACAATTTACGAATATCCAGATTCTGCTTAATCAAAAACAATAATCCTCCGGACAAAATAAAAATAACCAATAAACAAAATAACAATCCGAGATTATCCATGCTCATATATTTTTTTAAACACACAAAAATAAAGAATAAAAACCAGTTAATACACTCTACAAAATATAGACTTTAAAAGAGTTGAATCAAAAAACGAGAATTAATTCTATAAGATTTCAAAAACCCGTAAATTTATCTTTCTTTGCTTTCTAAATAAAATCGCGAATTAAATGGGAACATCAATCATCATACCTGCTTTATTTATGACCCTATTGGAAGGGATAGCTTTGTTGATCGGTTTATTTTTCACATTCAGCAAGCGATTTGAAAAAGGAAGTTTTATCCCGTTTTTGTTTGCTTTTTCGGGTGGCATGATGTTATATGCTGCTTTTGTAAAATTCTATCCGAATGCTATTGATAAATTTCAGGAATTCTATTCGTACAATCAGGCTCTTGGATATGCGAGCATAGCCTTCTTCATTGGACTTCTGGCCTCTGCGCCAATTGACCATTTCTTATCTGCCCGCCAGAAAGAGCAGCCTTGTTCCGGAAAAAAATGCGAACAAGAAAGGAAAGAAAATCATATTTATATCCTCTTATTATCATCTATCACATTGCACAACTTCTTAGAAGGAATTGCAACATACTTCACCTATATTGATGATCCGGATATAGCACTGATCATTGTTGCATCTCTTATTGCACACAACATACCCGAAGGAGCTATTATTGCGATGATGGTTTATAGACGAACTAAAAGCAGAAACAAAGCGATCAAGATGTGTTTGTTGTCTGGACTAGCCGGACCTGTAGGAGCTTTATCTGCAGCTTTAATCATACCAGGTATATTAAGTCCGGAAATGATTGGTATCGTAAAAGCATTATTAGCAGGATTATTAGTTAATACAGCGTTGGCAGAACTGATATTACCCAGCTCATACCTCTACAATAAGCATATTGTATCAAAACGTGGTATCATTTTCGGGATGATGTTTATGGCAATACTCTTGATTATAAAATAGAGATTTCCTGATTTTTCTATTTACCAAATATGGATTCAGTATTTACCGGATATTTTCATCAAAGCATAAAATACTATGATTCAACAAAGTGGCTTTAATAAAAGATATTTGCATAAAAAAATAAAACAACAACGTTTTATTTTCAAAAAAACATATATATTTGCAGTACCAAAACAAATAGATAAGACTCCGTAGCTCAGTTGGTAGAGCAAATGACTCTTAATCATTGGGTCGAGGGTTCGAGTCCCTCCGGGGTCACCAATATAAAAAAACGGGATGTACTCAAAAGGTACATCCCGTTTTTTTATATTATAATATTACTACTTGAATTAATTCAATCAGAAATCTGATAGTGATTGGATCGTATATAAAAAAGAAAAGGTTGTCTCACGACAACCTAAACCCCTTTTTATTAACCTTAAATCTAATACCATGAAAAACACGGTGCAAATATAGAGGATAAATAAATAGCACGCAAATAAAATCGAACTTTCATTTATCAAATTAGCATCATTTAACTACTATTCTACATATAACACCAAGCCTTTCAAATATTCACCTTCCGGGTGATAAATATTCACCGGATGATCAGCTGGCTGAGTTAACTGATTAATAATTCGAACACGTCTTCCTGACTGGGCTGCAGCACTGAATACTGCTAAACGGAAATTTTCTTTACTCACAACCTGAGAACAAGAGAAAGTAAAGATTATCCCACCAGACTTAATCTTCTTAAACGCCTTGGCATTCAACTTCTGATAACCCTGCAATGCATTGCGAAGCACATTCTTATGTTTAGCAAAGGCAGGAGGATCGAGAATAATAAGATCATATTCACCTTCCTGCATATTATCTAAAAACTTAAACGCATCTTCAGCAAAAGCTTTATGACGTGGATCGCCAGGGAAATTTAGTTCAACATTTTTATTCGTCAGATCAATAGCTTTTCCTGAGCTATCCACAGAGTGAACTAATTCAGCTCCACCACGCATTGCATAAAAAGAAAAACCACCGGTATAACAGAACATATTCAAAACTTTTTTCCCTTTTGAATAATGCTCAAGCAAAGATCTGTTTTCACGCTGATCCACAAAAAATCCGGTCTTTTGTCCTTTTAACCAGTCTGCATGGAACTTCAAACCATACTCTGTCGCAACAGTATTTGCATTTCCACCATACAAATAACCATCTTCAGGATTCAAGTCTGCTTTGAAAGGCAAAGTTGATTCTGATTTATAATATACATTTTTAAGCTCCTCACCCATTACCTGCTTCAACGCTTCAAGAATTTCAAAGCGTGCGATGTGCATACCCGGAGAGTGTGCCTGAATTACAGCTGTACCGTCATATACATCGATAATCAGACCAGGCAAATTATCACCTTCACCATGCACAAGACGATAAGCATTATTATATTCACCTGCTACTAAGCCTAAGTTTTTACGCAAGTCAAATGCTGCAGTTAAACGCTTAACCCAGAAAGCTGAATTAATCTCTTCTTTTTCAAATGTAAGTACGCGAACCGCAATACTTCCGATCTGGCAATGTCCGTAAGCAATAAAATTTTGCTTTGAGTCAATTACCTCCACAAGATCGCCTTCTTCTACTCCATCCTCAATTTTAGCAATGGCTCCCGAGAAAATCCATGGGTGAAAACGCTTTAACGACTCTTCTTTGCCAGGCTTTAAATATATCTTTTTATATGACATCTCTATAATGCATTAAAGTTTGAAGCTCAAAAAAAGAGACAATCTTTTTTCGAACTTCAAACTTGAATAATTTATTTGCTTAATGATTAACAGTTACAACCTGAATCTTCACATCCATCGCTACAACCGCAGCTGCTGCAACCACCACCACAAGAACCGGCAGGATTCAATTCTTCTTCTGTTGCTTCACGAACTTCAGCTACTTCTCCGATAAAGTGCAGATTTTCACCAGCAAGAGGATGATTGAAATCTAAAACTACTACATCGTCTTTCACTTCAACAACTGTTGCATTCAAACGATTACCAGCAGCGTCCATCATTGGAACAACGTTACCCGGAGTTACGATTTCTTCGTCAAACTGACCATCAACCATGAACATATCTTTTCCAAGCTCAATTACGTGCTCATCATCATACTCTCCATATGCTTCATCAGCAGACAAAGTGAAATCAAATTTGTCACCTTTTTTCAATCCGTCTAATTTTGCTTCAAATGCAGGTAGCATTTCACCTACGCCATAAACAAAAGTAAGAGGAACTTCAGGAGTTGCTTTTTCCATCAACTCTTGCTCTTCGCCTACTAATAGCTCGTAAGTACAAGCTACGAATTTACCTGTTTTAATTGCTTCCATTTTTTATATTCTTATTAATTTTGATAATAAGCTATGCTATAGCTAAGTTATTTAAATGCTTTCTTCATCCGATCCATTGCTTCGACAACAACTGAACGTGGACAACCTACATTCATCCTCATAAAACACTCACCCTCTTGTCCAAAAGCAAGCCCGTCATTTAAGGCTAACTGAGCTTCTGTGACCAGACGATCTTTTATTTGCTCATGAGATAATCCAGTTTTCGAGAAATCTAACCAAATAAGAAAAGAAGCCTCGGGAATCATTGGTACAATATCCGGAAGTTCTTTTTGAAGATAAGCCACTACAAATTTAATATTTTCATTTATATAATCCAAAGCTTCTGACAACCATTCTTCTCCTTTTTCAAATGCAGCCTTTGCCGCACAAAAAGCAAACAGATGTCCTCCCGTCAGATCATTACCCAATACATAGCTTTGAAAGCGCTCCCGAAGTAGCGCATTTTCTATCACATAAAACGAGCTTGCAAGCCCTGCCATGTTAAATGTTTTGCTTGGAGCCATAAATGTGACTGCATTTTGTTTCGCCTTTTCAGATACTTCAGCAAAGGGTGTATGCGAATGTGCCTTATGAGTTAAATCAGCATGAATTTCATCAGAAACAACGACAACATTATTATCATAACACAATTCAGCAAGCAGCTTTAGTTCCTCTTTCGTCCAGGAACGACCTCCCGGATTATGAGGATTACACAATATTAAAAGCTTAACATCAGGCAATGACAATAACTCTTTTAATTGCTCAAAATCCATCTGAAACTTTCCATCCACAATCTTCAGCGGATTGTAAAGCAACTCCCGTCCACTACTTTTCACAACTGAATGAAAAGGCGGATAAACAGGAGGCTGAATAATTACTTTATCTCCGATATTAGTCAATGCATTAACAGCAAACGATAAGCCGGGCACAATACCACCGACAAATCCAATATCAGAGAGTAACACACTCCATTTATACTGCTTGATTAACCAGTTTTGAATTGCACCCCAATAATCTGCACTTGCTTTTGTGTATCCCCAAACCCGATTACGGGCCTGCTCCAAAACCGATTCTTTTATAAAAGATGGCGTCTCAAAATCCATATCTGCGACCCACATCGGTATAAGATCCTTGCCTCCGAACACCAATTCAACATTATCTATTTTAATAGAACCCGATCCGCCACGATCAATTACCTGATCAAAATTATATTTCATAAAAGGAGATATTTAATTCAAAATTGCGAAAAAGCCCCATCCGGGACAATAATCACTGAACAAGAGTTCAAACAAACAAAAAAAATAAACATTAACAAAACCTCCAACTATATATTTTCTGTTATAAAATAAAAGCTGATATCTGAGAGTATCAATTATTTAGATATCGGGGGGCATTTAAATGAATATTTTAAAGTATATTTGCCTCATTATCTTAAATATCTGACATTATGAAAATATATGAAACAGACAAACCAAATAGATTACTACTAAAAGCAATTCTGATCATTTTTCTGATCTCAATCACATACAATTGCAAGAACGATTCGGATTTAAAAGAATTGTATCAAACATGCTTTCTGCTAAAAAATGCACGGTCAAATCTAAAAATTGATAAAGATACAACACTCTATTTCCCTATACAGTCTTTAAGCTCTATCGGTGAAAGATCCACAACATTCAGCATCGATACAAGTACAATTGGCAAAGAGAATGATAACTTCATAATTCCCTTTACATATAAATTCAATAATGGAGAAACAACGGGAGAAATATCAATCACACTAAAACATATTGATAGTGATTCTTTGGTGAGGATTGTATTAAATATGAAAACTGATAGTTGCATTAATTATGCCGAAAACACTCAAAATAGTAAAAATTACAGATCCGTAATAATTGAATATCAGTCTACTCAAGTAAATATCGAGTAGGTAGGGGGATTACTCCCCCTACCTCTCACACCACCGTGCATGCTCTCGCACACGGCGGTTTCTTTTAACTGTTTAACCTTGCGTGATTTAATGTGAGATTATACAACCCTTCCTCTTCAAACCATTTATT
>JBOFDD010000302.1:0-1589 GCA_051646645.1 Bacteroidales bacterium
ACTAACGTCGTAGCAGGTACTTCTCCCGGAAAAGGAGGCACTACCGTACACGACATTCCTGTTTACAATACCGTTGAAGAATGTGTGCACAAAGAAGGTGCCAATACTTCCATCGTATTTGTTCCGGCTGCATTTGCCAAAGATGCTATGCTCGAAGCCATTAACGCAGGCATTAAACTAATTATATGCATAACAGAAGGTGTTCCGACTATGGATATGGTAGAGGTAACGCGCTATGCAGGGCTTAAGGGAAGTAAACTTATCGGACCAAACTGTCCGGGATTGATTTCTCCGGATAAATGTCTGGCCGGAATTATGCCCGGAAACATCTTTAAAAGGGGTAATACCGGTATTATTTCACGAAGCGGGACTCTTACCTATAAAGTGGTAGACGATCTTACAAAAGCCGGAATCGGACAGTCTTCAGCTATCGGAATCGGAGGAGATCCGGTTGCAGGACTATATTTCACGGATCTGCTATCCTTATTTGAGAATGATCCCGAAACAGATTCTATTGTTCTGATAGGCGAAATCGGAGGCGATGCCGAAGAGCAAGCAGCCACCTTTATCAAAGCGCACATAACCAAACCGGTAGTCGTATTCATTGCCGGTTCGGCTGCACCTGCCGGTAAACGAATGGGGCACGCCGGAGCAATCATATCCGGAGGAACGGGCACTGCGGCTGAAAAGAAAACCGCATTTCTCGAAAAGGGAATTCCGGTTGCAAACAAACCTTCAGAAATTCCTGAGTTACTTCTTAAACTACTGAATAAATAATTGCAAAAGATATGAATAACGATGAAATGATACTTGTTTCTGAAAGCAAATTCAGCTTTGATGAAACTATTGAGCAAATTAATCTGTCTATCCCCGAAATAGGCTGGAAAGTCGTTACTACGCACAACTTCCAGGAAATTATGCTGAAAAACGGGACATCAATATCCCCCCTAAAGGTGCTTGAAGTATGTAATCCTAAATATGCATCGCAACTTCTGACTGTAGATTCGCTGTTGATGTATTCTCCGCTTATGCCTTGTCGTATTTCCGTTTATGAAGATTCTAACGGACAGTGTTTTATCTCACGTATGAACAGTGCCGCTATGGCTGCTATGATCGGAGGAATAGTATATGACGTTATGAGCAAAGCCAATGAGGATATGGAAGGATTGCTCCGAAAAATTAGTAAAAAACCAACTGTTCTTTAAGAAGCATAATCTCAGCCTTTCAGGATTGAATATTTAACAAAAAGATTAAAATAACTCGATTATACCTTCTTTTTGATATTCAAAAATGATCATTAAAAAGAATAGGTTTTGGAGATAAAAAGGTCGTATTCTGAGCAAAAAGAAGGGTTCTGTAAAATCATAAGTATGAACGCGCAAGAACGAACGTATGAAAATATATTTTCATACGTTCGTTTTCAAAAATTCGAACGTATGTTCTCGCGGGAATATACGTTCGATTTTTCATAAAGAACCGTATTTGCCGGTGTAGAAGTACGTATTTGCTGTCAAAGATACACGTATATAAAAACAGAACGACCAGACCATTGATTACCAGCAACTTATATAACAAACCAGGTATAAGCT
>JBOFDD010000303.1:0-13908 GCA_051646645.1 Bacteroidales bacterium
AGACAGTTACTCGGTTGTCTGCGGAGTTGATAAAGTTGTTCCGGTAGATGTATTCATTCCGGGATGTCCGCCCCGCCCCGAGGCTTTACTACAAGGTATGATGGCTCTTCAGCAAAAAATAAAAGTCGGTCGCCAGTGGTTACTGGACGATGAAAAAGAAACACGGGAATCAAATTTGTCTAAAGAAGAGTAATCACATGAACACATTAGAAAATTATCTGAAATCTCATCCGGATGCCGGAACTATCGGCGAGAGATTCGGGATGAAAGCGCTGCTGGTTAACAAACCGGAATGGCACAAACAGGCTTCGGAATTAAAATCTTGTCGTGACTTGCGTTATCATCAGCTTGTTTGTCTTTCTGCTATTGATCGTAATGATGAGGGTTTTGAACTGTATGCTCATCTCAGATCGGAAATTAATCCGGAGGAAATCGTTCTTCATACGTTTATTGCCAAAGACCGGGAGGTGCCTGTCATTGAATCTTTATGTGATTTATGGGGTGCGGCTGAACTGTTTGAGGACGAAGTTTATGACCTTTTTGGTATTGAGTTTACCAATCATCCGTTTCTGAGAAGAATTATGCTTGGTGAAGAGTTTGAAGGTTATCCGCTACGTAAATCTTATCAAATCCCCGAAAACGATTAATATATGGATAAATACATAGATATTGTAAATGACGATAACAATGGCTTTATCGTTAATATTGGTCCGCAACACCCTTCTACCCACGGAGTACTCCGCTTAAGAACGCATCTTGACGGTGAAATGATTGTAAGTATGGAGCCTTATCTGGGATACATACACCGTGGCATTGAGAAAATGAGTGAAAATCTTTCGTACAAACAAATCGGTTATCTGACAAGCCGGATGGACTACCTTTCGGCTCATATGAATAATCAGGCTGTGGCTTTATGCGTGGAAAAAGGGGCTCAGATTGAGGTTCCCGAGCGTGGTAAATACATCCGTGTGATTATGGCCGAACTTCAGCGTATTGCTTCTCACCTGCTGTGGTGGGGTTGTATGGGGCTTGACCTCGGCGCTGTATCTCCTTTCTTTTATGCTTTCCGCGAACGCGAAATGATTCTTGAAATATTTGAAGAGAACGGTGGCAACCGTCTTACGATGAATTACATTATTCCGGGAGGCGTGATGCAGGATATTCGTCCGGACTTCGTGCAAAAGGTGAAGGCGGTGATGGAATCGCTTAAGTCTCACGAGGGTGAATACGGCGAGCTGCTTACGGGGAACGTGATCTTCCGTAAACGTCTGGAAGATGTGGGTGTTCTCTCGCGGGAAATGGCTCTCGATCTGGGTTGCTGCGGTCCGGTGGCTCGTGCTTCGGGTATTTCGTGTGATGTGCGCAAAAAGAATCCTTATGATCTGTACGATCAGGTTGATTTTAAAGAAATAACGCTGGAAAAAGGCGATTGCATGGCACGCTATATGGTGCGTCTGGAAGAGCTGAAACAATCGATCCACATTATTGATCAGCTGATTGACCGGATTCCGGAGGGAGACTACCGGAACAAACAAAAGGGAGCAATAAAGATTCCGGAAGGAAGTTATTATCAGCGTGTTGAAACGGCTCGCGGTGAGTTAGGCGTTTATCTGATTGCCGATGGCAGTGCTAAACCATGGCGTATTAAATACCGCACACCGAACTTCAGCAATCTGAAGGCGCTCAAACCGTTAGTTACAGGTGGAAAAATCGGGGACCTCGTTACGATTATGTCCACTCTTGATTTAATTATTCCGGATATAGACAGATAAAAAATTATGGAACCACAATACAGCTTTTCAGCTATCACTCACTGGATTGATCAAACCTTACACCAATGGTTGCCTGCGGGACTTGCAACGACTGCAGAACTTGTACTGGCAGCTTTAGCCATTGTGGTGATGGTGGTGGTCATGGTGATTTTAATGATCTACGCCGAACGTAAAATCGCAGGATTTATGCAGCTTCGCTTAGGTCCGATGCGTGTGGGTAAATGGGGTACCTTTCAGGCCATTGCCGACGTTACGAAACTTTTGTTCAAAGAGTGTGTAACCCCATCAGGCGCAGACAAATTCTTATTCTCTTTCGCACCTTTTCTGGTATTAACAGCAAGTTTCATGGCCATAGTGCCTTTTGCATACGATCCGTCGCTACAGTTCTGGAACATCAATATCGGTGTATTGTATGTATCGGCCGTTTCTTCCATCAGTGTTATCGGCATTATGATGGCGGGATGGTCCGGAAACAATAAGTATTCGCTGTTAGGTGCCATGCGTAGTGGTGCACAAATTATCAGTTACGAACTTTCGGCAGGTATGTCGCTGATTGCAGTGATTGCCATGAGCGGCTCGCTGTCGATCTCGGAAATCATAGCTTCGCAAGCGGACGGATGGTGGATTTTTAAAGGTCACCTGCCTGCATTTATTGCACTGGTGATATTTGTTATCGCTTCAACAGCCGAAATGAATCGTGCTCCGTTTGACCTTGCTGAGGCTGAGCAGGAGCTGACAGCCGGATTTCACACCGAATATTCGGGAATGCAGTTCGGTATGTTCTTTCTGGCTGAATATACCAATATGCTGATCACTTCGTTTATGGTAGCAACCGTGTTTCTGGGAGGGTGGCAACCGCTTCATATTCCGGGACTGGAAGGATTCAATCATGTGATGGACTTTATTCCGGGTATCGTCTGGTTCTTCGGTAAGGCTTTTGCGGTGATCTTTCTGATCATGTGGTTCAGATGGACTTTCCCCCGTCTGCGTATCGACCAGCTGCTTCGTCTGGAATGGAAATACCTGCTGCCAATCAGCATTATTAACGTGATACTGGCAGCTTTCGTTGCTGTCTATGAGTTATACTTATAATACGACTTTAAATGAACCAGTTTTTCAACTATCCTTACTCCGTATTTGCTGCTTTTAAATCGCTTCTGATCGGGATGAAAAGAACATTCAGCAGTATGGTGCATCCAAAAAGGATACTTACTCAACAATATCCCGAGAATAGAGATACGCTCTATATTCCCGAAAGATTCAAGGCTACACTGTATCTGAAAAGAGACGACGAAGGTGTGGTGAAATGTACGGCATGCACACTGTGTCAGACAAACTGTCCGAACGGTACGATCGTGATTAAGACGAAAACCGTGACGCTGGAGAACGGTAAGAACAAACGTGTGCTTGATGAATATATCTACGATCTGGGCAGCTGTACATTCTGCGGCCAGTGTGTGGACTCCTGTAATTTCGACGCGCTTGATTTCAGTAATGATTTTGAGCAGAGTCAGTACTTTAAAGATAAACTGATTAAAAAACTCAACGAATAGGCTATGGAAGGACAAGTAATTCTCTTTTACGTACTGGCAGGATTTATACTTGCTTTCGGTGCAATGAGTGTTTTCAGCAGACATATATTCAGAGCTGCCGTTTATCTTTTGCTGTCACTGATTGGTGTGGCAGGTCTTTATGTGATGATGGATATGAACTTTGTTGCTGCCCTTCAGATTATGATTTATGTGGGCGGTATTGTGGTGCTGATCATCTTCTCGATTTTCCTTACACATAACACAGAAAAAAAGCTGCCGTTACCTATAAAAAGGCGGCTTATCTGGTCGTTTACGATTCCGTTTATCGGATTTGTGACTATCCTGTGGGTATTTCTTCAGCACCCTTTTGCTCATGAATACATTCAGAAAGCGGTATCGCTGGAGGTGGGTGAGATCGGGCATCAGCTATTCAATATCCATGAATTTGGCTATGTTTTCCCTTTCGAAATGATTAGTATATTACTTCTTGCTGCCCTGATCGGCAGTATCGTGATTGCTCAGTCTAACACTAAAGATAAAAAATAGATTATGGAACAGATACCTTTATCACATATTCTCATACTTAGCTCGGCATTGTTCTTTTTCGGTGTATACGGGTTCTTCACCCGACGCAACCTGATTACGGTGCTGATGTCTACCGAACTGATTCTGAACAGTGTGAACATCAACTTCGTGGCTTTCAACAAGTACCTGTATCCCGATCAGCTTGAGGGGATATTCTTCACACTCTTTATTATCATTGTGGCTGCGGCTGAAGTATCACTTGCTATTGCTATTATCATTAATATGTACCGGAAATTCCGTACTGTCGATATCGATGATACGACTACGCTGAAATTCTAAGAATAGCATAAACCATTATCTTATGACACTATTAGTTCTTATTATATTACTACTCCCGCTGACCGGATTCGCACTGCTTTCTCTTTTCGGAAAGAAAATGAATCCGGCTGTTCCTGCATTTCTATCCTGTGCGGGTATGGGAGTTGCGCTACTCGCCTCTGTACGTGTGGCATTTCTTTATTTTTCGGGTCCACGCCTGAATGAAACATTAGCTTCGGTGAACTGGTTGCCGTTTAACGATACGCTTTCTATTGATATGGGTATAGGCGTAAACGCGATCTCGGTGATGATGCTCTTTGTCATTACGCTGGTATCGTTTCTGGTTCACCTCTACAGCACGTCGTATATGAAAGGCGAAGAGCGCTATTCTACCTACTTTTCGTATTTGCAGCTGTTTACTTTCTCGATGATCGGACTGGTGCTTTCAATCAATATCTTTCAGATCTATTTCTTCTGGGAGCTTGTGGGAGTATCTTCATTTTTGCTGATCGGTTTTTATTACACAAAACAGAGTGCGATTGCTGCTGCGAAGAAAGCATTCATCGTGACCCGCTTTGCCGACTTCGGTTTTCTGATCGGTATCCTGATCCTTGGTTACGAAGCTAACACGTTTGACTTTAACGGTCTGATCAGTTTCTTTACGAATGAGATGAATCTGACTGATGTAGCGGCTCATACATTCCTTGGACTATCGGCCGTAACCTGGGCGCTGGGACTTGTATTTGTGGGAGCGGCAGGTAAATCGGCGATGTTCCCGCTTCATGTGTGGCTGCCGGATGCGATGGAAGGCCCAACTCCGGTTTCGGCTCTGATCCACGCTGCTACGATGGTAGTGGCAGGTGTGTTCCTTGTAGCACGTCTGTTCCCTGTATATGCAATAGCTGCTCCGGAAGCACTGACTATGATTGCCTATGTGGGTTGTTTCACGGCATTCTTTGCGGCTATAATCGCTTGTACTCAAACAGATGTGAAGAAAGCACTTGCCTACTCTACTATCTCTCAGATCGCCTATATGATGCTTGCATTGGGTGTGGCACGCTGGGGACAAGGTGTTGAGGAAGGTTATACGGCTTCGATGTTCCACCTGTTTACTCACGCTTTCTTTAAAGCTGCATTATTCTTGTGTGCAGGTGTGATTATTCATGCTTTCTCGACAGGAGATATCAATAAACTCCGGGGATTGAGACACTATTTGCCGGTTACTCATATTGTATTCCTGACAGCTGCTCTTTCGATCTCGGGTATTCCTTTCTTTTCGGGATTCTACAGCAAAGAGTCAATTCTGTATTCGGTATATCAGTATGACCATGCGCTGTATTATGTAGCCTTGTTTACTTCGGGGCTGACAGCATTCTATATGTTCCGTCTTTACTTCACCATCTTTTCGGGTAAAGCCAATGAGATGGAGCTGGATGATCTGCACACACATCACCATCGCGAAAGCTGGCAAATGGCACTACCTTTGATTATTCTGGGTATCGGATCCATTCTGCCGGGTTATATTCCATTCGGTGAGTTTATTTCGGCAAACGGACAACCGGTGATACTTGAAACACATATTGATTTCACGATTCTTCCGGTAGCTCTTTCGTTAGCCGGTATAGGTCTTGCAGCATATCTTTATGCCAGACCATCGACGAAGCCGGCAGCTATTGCTCATCGTGCAGGCTTGCTTTACAAATGGGCTATCCATAAATTCTATATCGATCAGATCTATCTGTTTTTTGCTCATACAATCATGGATAAGGGAGTTGCCAAAGCTTCGGTATGGTTTGACTCTAACCTGATTCTGGGTACGATATACGACCTCGCAAACGGTACTGCATGGGTGAGCCGGTCGATTAAACGGATACAGTCCGGACGTGTTCAGACTTATGGTCTGTTCTTCCTGGGCGGAGTATTAACCATTGCACTTATATTAATTCTATTGTAACGCCACATGAACCTATTAATATTAACATTCATCATTCCGGCTCTGACCTTGCTGATTCTGTTCTTTGTACGGTCAGACAGAGCCATCCATGCGGTTGCGGCTGCAGGGAGCGGGATACAGCTTGCCTTTACTCTGCTTCTGGGATATGTGTATTACATGCATAATGTCCAAACGGGACTTACCGATCCGATGTTCGCTACATCGGTCAACTGGTTTGCTCCTTTAAACATTCACTTCAGCTATGCACTTGACGGGCTGGCGATGGTTATGCTTGTACTGACTTCACTGGTTGTGTTTGCCGGCACACTGGTATCTTTTGATATCGAGAAGCAAACAAAAGAGTTCTTTATCCTTCTGACTCTGCTTGCTTTGGGTGCTTACGGATTCTTCTTATCACGTGACCTGTTTATGATGTTCTTTTTCCTTGAGCTGGCCGTAATCCCGAAATATCTATTGATTGCGATGTACGGATCGGGCAAGAAAGAGAGTAACGCATTAAAACTGGCTTTGATGCTGACTTTTGCTTCGGCTCTGGTATTTATCGGTATTGTTGCCGTGTATTCTTTTACAGGTTCGTGGGATCTGATGGAAGTAGCTTCACTGCAATTACCATTATGGCTTCAGACTCCTTTATATCTGCTTACGTTTACAGGATTCGGTATTTTCACAGCTATGTTTCCTTTCCATTCATGGGCACCTGACGGTCACTCTTCAGCCCCTACAGCGGCTTCGATGTTTCTTGCCGGTGTATCAATGAAGTTAGGAGGGTTTGGTTGTCTTCGTGTAGCAAACTTCCTGTTTCCCGAAGCAGCTTCGGAGTTCTCGTGGATCTTTGTGATACTGGGATCAGCTTCGATCGTATATGGTGCATTCGTGACACTCGGACAAAAAGACCTGAAGTATATGAATGCCTTTTCATCGGTTAGTCACTGCGGATTTGTTATTCTCGGAGTTGCGATGCTTACGCCTACAGCAGCTACAGGTGCTGTGATTCAGATGGTATCGCACGGTGTGATGACTGCTTTATTCTTTGCCGTAATCGGTATGATTTATAAACGTACTCACACTCGTCAGATGTCTGAAATGGGTGGTATATTGCAGAAAGCTCCGTTTATCGGTTCATTGATGCTTTTAGTCGGGCTTTGCTCTCTCGGACTACCGGGAATGAGCGGATTTGTTGCTGAAATGACCGTATTCGTTGGTTCATGGGAACGCATTGAAACAGGCTACCGTATAGCTACGGTACTGGCTTGCTCTTCGATCGTAATTACTGCGGTATATATTCTTCGTGCAATCGGTAAAGTGATCTGGGGAAGCGTGACAAACCATCACATTGCCGAAATGAAAGATGCGACATGGAATGAACGTCTGGCTGCTATCGGATTGCTTTCTGCAATCTTCTTTATCGGTATCATGCCGTTTGTGCTTACTCAGTTCATTTCGGGAAATACAGAGATAATCGCAGCGCGCTATCTTCCGGTAATAATTAATATTTGGAATTTCTAATTCATTAACACAGAATACGAGTCATGGATCTTCATACACTATTCATGTTGCGATTTGAGATTATCTTGTGTATAATACTTTTCGTAATGCTTGTAATGAGACTTCTTGATATGGACAAACGTCCGGGATTGTTTCTTTATATAGCGAACACTTTTTTACTGATCAACTTTGCTCTATCGTTTCTGCCAATCGAAAGCGGAACGCTCTTTCAGGACTTCTTCCGGACAAACGATCTGGTGGTACTTGAAAAAACACTGCTTAGCCTTGGTGTACTGATTATTTCGCTACAGTCAGGACGATGGCTGATGCGCCACTCTGAGATATGTATCGAGTTTTACCTGCTTATGATAAGCAGTCTTATAGGATGTTTCCTGATGCTCTCAAGCGGACACGTACTGATGCTTTATATCGGTATAGAAATGTCTACGATACCTCTTGCAGCCTTGTCGAATTTCAATAAGGCAGAGCGCCGTTCTTCGGAAGCAGCAATCAAGTTCATTCTGTCATCGGCATTCTCGTCAGGAATCATGCTTTTCGGTATTTCTATGCTTTACGGAGCTTATGGGAACCTCGATTTCAGAAACCTGCAGGAAGTATTGGAACCAAACTTGCTTACCATTGTAGCATTCTCATTTATGATGGGTGGATTCTTCTTTAAAATGTCGGCAGTACCATTCCACTTCTGGGCTGCTGATGTTTATGAGGGAGCTCCTACTCCGGTATCGAACTATCTTTCGGTTATCTCGAAAGGGTCAATCGTTTTCGTATTTGTATCGATCCTTGTAACCGTATTTGAGAATATGCGTGCCGAATGGCAGGTGATTATCAATATTATCGCTATTCTGAGTATGACAATCGGTAACCTGTTTGCCATGCGTCAGACAAATATGAAACGTCTGCTTGCATTCTCGTCTATCTCTCAGGTTGGGTTTATCCTTGTGGGGATGACAGGTAACAGTGTGATGGGTGTGGATTCAACACTCTACTTCATTCTGATCTATATATTCAGTAATATCTCGGCATTCGGGATTGTGGGTATTGTGTCGGATGCTATCCATCAGGAAAGTATCGATAGTTACAAAGGATTCTATAAAACTAATCCGTTTCTTGCAGTTGTACTTGCAATAAGCTTCTTCTCGCTTGCCGGAGTACCTCCGACAGCCGGATTCTTTGGTAAACTGTTCCTGCTTGCTTCAGCTATGGGTGATCACATGTATGTGCTTATCGCATTTGCCGGTATCAACCTTGTGCTCTCATTATACACATATATGCGCGTAATCCGTCGTATATTTGTTGACGAACCAGAACGTTATTCTCATGTTAAACAACCGCCGTTGATGGCTACAGCGCTTGTAGCTTGTGCATCTCTTGTTCTGATTATCGGTTTCATCGCTCCGGTATTCCAGTACATAGCCGATGTGGGTATGAATGTGTTTAAATGATGATTAACGAAAAAGAGCTGTCCCGATACGAGACAGCTCTTTTTTTATATTCTTAAAAGTTACTACAATCCTTCTGCAATCTTACGTGAAGCATAACGGGAATACCATACGTAAAGAATAATGCCTTTACAAACCGAGGTAAGCGAAATACTCCACCATACACCCTGAATGCCCCAGCCCAGTTGATAAACAAACAGATATGCCAACGGAATGCGCAACAGGTTAAATGATATATTTACAATCGAAGGTGGAATGGTTTTGCCTAATCCATTGAATGCTCCGCTGGATACAATTTCGAGAATCATAAATAGCTGACTCAGGGCTATGATCCGCAGATATCCCCCTCCTACGTGTGCCGTGTAAGCATCAGATACAAACAGAGAGAACAACTGATCGCCGGCTGTAAGGAACGCTATAGATACGATAATTCCGAGGGTCCCTGCAACGCGGGTCGTATAGACAAATGCCTTTTTAATACGATCATACCGATGGGCTCCGAAGTTCTGTCCTACAAACGCACAAAGCGCTGTAGAGAAGCCTCCTGCCGACATCCATGTAACTGCTTCGAACTGTGCTCCTACTCCATAGGCTGCAATTCCTTCTTTCCCGAATGATGCGGCAAGTTGTGCCACAAACATAGAAATAAAACAAAATAACAGATTCTGAGCCCCTACCGGTGCACCTATACGCAACAGGCGGAACGAGCTTGGATCTTTAAAGGGATTGATGAACTGCATTTTGGTTACCGGTGATCGTCGGGCACTAAAGAATCGCCATGCAAACATGGAGAATACAAATGCCTGTGAGAAGGTGGTAGCTATAGCAGCTCCTTTCAGCCCGAGTTCGGGAAACGGTCCGTAACCATAGATCAGTATCGGATCGAGAATAATATTGGCAATAAGCCCTACGGCATTGATGCGGAAAGGCGGCTTACTGTTTCCGGATGCATTATAAATACCTGAGAATACCTGATTCAGAAAGGTAAGCAGGAATCCGGGTGCTATCCAGCGCAGGAACATAGCTCCTTCTTCCTGTACACTGGCTTCGAGTCCGAAGAATCCGATAGCCTGACGGGAGAAAAGCATCATAAAAAGCGCAAACATAGTGCCTATAATCAGTGACCACGTAAAACCATAACGTGAAAAGTCGATGGCTTTGGATTTGTCTCCTTCGCCCAATGCCTGCGACACGGTCACCTCAACACCTACTTTAGTGATATAAGAAAATGCGTTACTCATCCATGAAAAGAAGGCTGCGGCTCCGATAGCTGCAACAGCAGTAACGCTATAATGTCCGATCCAGAACATATCGATCATATTGTAGGTCATCTGCACAAATGATGCTGAGATGATCGGAACGGAAAGTGAAATCAGATTACGGGCAATGCTCCCCGTGGTTAAATCTTTTACTTGCATAATTGAAGATGGATAATTATATATCGAGTTTCATATCTCCGTTTTTCACCCAGCCACGGCCACGCATAAAGCTGTCAATTGCCAGTGCTATAATGCAGGGAAGAACAAAATGGAGAATAAGAATATACAAAACGACCTCAAGCTGAGTGTGTGTTTTTATCATCGACATGTAGGTAGTGATCTGCCCGACCAATCCGCTGGTTCCCATACCTGCTCCGATGGCATTGTTTGTCATACGGAACACAATCGTTGAAACCGGACCCAGAAGCGCTGAGGTCAGTACAGGTGCAATCCAGATCTGAGGACGACAGATAATATTCGGAATCTGAAGCATGGAGGTGCCGAGTCCCTGAGAGAGTATTCCGGGAAAACCATTATCGCGATAACTGATTACGGCAAACCCGACCATCTGAGCACAACAGCCTACGGTAGCTGCACCGGCTGCAAGTCCGCTGATATTCATCATGATGCATAGCGCTGCTGAACTGATGGGCAAAGTCAGAGTCATACCAACTACAACGGCTACGATCATTCCCATAAAGAACGGATTCAGTTCGGTAGCCTGATTGATAATACTGCCCAGATAAAGCATAAAATCCTGTACGTACGGACCTATGAATTTACCTACAAAAGCTGCTGAGAGAATCGTAACGGATGGAGTAAGGATTATATCCAGAGGGGTTCGTTTCGAGATGAGATTGCCTAATTCGGCTCCTACAAGGGAAGAGAGATAGGCTCCCACTGGTCCTCCGGCTACATACCCGAATGCGCCTGATGCGGCTGATGAAAAGATAACTAAAGGTGCCGACTTAAAACTATAGGCTATAGCAACACCAATGGCAGATCCGATAACCGGTGATTTGGCAGACAGGACATCGGATATGACTCCTGTAAACTCAAAATAGGGTACCTTAGCCAGTTGTGTGAGTATAACACCTATAATTAAAGACGAAAAAAGCCCCAGCGCCATGGCACCGGGTGCATCAACAAAATACCTTTTTAACAGAGTCTTCATCTGATCTCGATTCAAAAAACAGTTTTTATCAGAAAAAGCATTCACCGTAGCCGATATAAAAATCCACTACGGTGAATGCCTGTATTATTTCATTATCTCCTGCTTCGGAGCAGTACGTTTCAAAAGAACGGATTTAGCTTCTTCAGTCAGAACTTCCTTTATTCGTTTGCGTACGGATACTCCGGCACTATCGACCGGACTCTTACGCACAGAATGTTGCAGATCTTTATACTTCGCTTTACCGATTTTAAACTTAAAGTCATCCATCGATCCTTTTATGTCTACACCGACATTAAAAGGTATCGGCGATTTCAGCAGAGATACATGATAGTCGAACGTCATATCTATATTGTGTTTACCACCTACGGCAGCCAGATAGCGGTCCATGCTGACAACAAACGGATAGATTTCGATCTGTCCGTTACGAACGACCAGATCAACAGAAATACTATCAATAACATTGCGTTCTTTATTCTTGAAACGCAACATCTTAGAAATCTGTGAAAAAGTTTCACCGTCCATCAACACAAGGTTTTCACCCTTCAGGCGGGCCGCACTCTGAATAGACGGGATGTCAATAGACATCGTTGAATCCAGAGTTGCCTCAGCGGCTATCTGGAAATTCACATGTCCGTCAACCGATCTCAACATAGGAACCAGCGTATCAAGCGCCGGTATAAACTCTACAAGCTTACCTACTACAATATCTTTCATTTTCAGATCGAATCCGGTATATGCCTTTGTCGTATCCTGTGTACTGTATACCATGGTTGTAGTCATATCAGCACCCATGGTGTGCAAATTAAGCTCATTCATTTCGACACTTCGGTTTCGGATAATCATCTCACCTTTAATATCTTCAATCAGCATTTTACCAAACAACACTTTTCGGATATCCACATTTAAAGTAAAATCAATTCCATCAGGCACAACAAACAGCTTAGATTGCTCTTCTGCTTTAGCTGGTTCAGGTTTACTTTCAGTCTTTTTAGTTTCTGTACCCGGAGCAGATGCCGGCACCATTTCTAATGCTTTAGTCAGCTCGTTACAGTTGATATAGTCAGACGAAACTGTCATTTTACCAAACAAAGTAGCCCGATCGAAGAATACATTTTTCAGATTAGACAATTGACCTGTAACCGTCATATCTGACGATCCGATCTGCACTTTAGCACGGTTAAGTGTAATGGCATCATCACCGACTGTCAGCTTAGAAGCCGGCATAGATATCAGCAAAGGAAACTGAGGAGTAAATAATTTCAGATTCTTGAATCCGATGCCCCCGGTGGTAATCCAGTGTTTCGAACCAATCGCTGCCTTTTCGCTCTTCAGCTCCATTCCAACCACCTGCAATCCCAATACATTCTCATTCACGGCTGTATAGATTGAATCAAATTTCAATGAAGAAGAGAGAAGTGCAATCTTCTTATTTCTTTTTGACGGATCTATCGCAATTGTTGACTGAGCAGCACCGGTTCGAAGCTGAACAGAGTCTCCCATAGTAAAATTCAGAGATGAGAAACCTACTGTTGCCTGCATAGAAGCTACAGCCGTTGTATCTTTTAAAGGTGAAGTTTTCACATGAACAGCCGCTTTATTCATCTGTGCATTAATCCCCGGACGCATTTTTAATTCAAATCCGTCGAACCCGATGATTGCATTCAACAACGTCTTACCCTGAAGAATAGTTGCATCAGCACCGTTAGCACCAAATGCAAACCCGGCTGTTTTAACTTTAAGCTCGAAGGAATCAAGCGGACTTACTAAAGAAACATCCGTTACCTTCAATGAACCAGACAGGCCAATACGCCCCCAGTTTTCATTCTTCACATCCGATGTCAGGATATCACCTTTCAGTTTTGACTCAATATGCCCTTTAATCTCAACACCTTCCTTCAGCGGGAAAGTTTTTGCAAGCTGAGCAAAGTCGATATTAGCCTCGATATCGGTTACCGCCTGCGGATCGGTAAGCGCATTCGTCACCATTGCATTACAGTCAATCTTTGAAGATGCTCCGGCAAAATGAAATTTATTTAGTTTCACATACGACTCCTGCTTGTTTTCGAAGTCGAGGTGTGTCTCGAGATTCAGATCAAGCTGATCAATACCGTAAGGCATTCCCTTGTATTGAGCTGAAGCGTTCTCTATGCGGAATGTGGCATCAAACACAGGAAGCTTATTCGCTCCGTACACTCCTTTGAGTGTTCCATTCACATTTACGGCTCCTTTAGCCTTTACATCAACAGCCTCATTGACTATTGATTTTGGGATAAGATCAAGCACGGCTTTCAGTGTAGGCACCTCCAGACCGAAACTCATATCCACATCCATTTCATTAGTTACCGTATCTTTACGAACCGATCCGTTGGCAAGCAGTTTCATGCCATTAACATCCAGGTGCGTATTCTCAAGTCTGTAGAGGCGCTCTT
>JBOFDD010000304.1:0-2101 GCA_051646645.1 Bacteroidales bacterium
TAAACATCTGCAAATAGATAATCTAAACGATTGATTCTTTCACCTAACTTTAAGAACAGAAACTTATGAAAGGAGTCTATTTTGTAACCGGAATTGACACAAATGTGGGCAAAACCGCTGCTACAGGAATCATTGCGCGTGAACTACTTGCAAAGGGGGTAAACGTGATCACTCAGAAAATGATTCAGACGGGATGCGTAAACGAATCCGAAGATATAGTTGAACATCGCAGAATAATGAATATACCTATGCAGGAAGCGGATCTTAACTTCGACACCTGCCCGTACATATTCACTTATCCCTGTTCTCCGCATCTGGCAGCAAGGATTGATAAAAAAACTATCGACAGAAACAAAATAAAAGAAGCTACCGACAGGCTTGCTGAACAATATGAAGTTGTTCTTCTTGAAGGTGCCGGAGGCGTTATGGTACCCGTAACCGATGATTATCTGACTCTTGACTACATGACCGATATGCATTATCCGGTTATTTTAGTCACATCGGGTAAACTTGGAAGCATCAACCATACACTTCTTTCGCTTGAAGCTATACGCCAGCGCGGACTTGATTTAGCCATGCTTGTTTACAACCTGTATCCCAAAGCTGATGAAACTATTGAACAGGACACTTTGAAATACTTGCAGAAATATCTGGATAACTATTATCCAAATGCAGAATTAAAAATTCTGGATAAATTCTAATCCATCTGTTCTGTATGCATAAAAAAAGAGAGTAATCGATTGATTACTCTCTTTTTTTTAACGCACCCGACTGAATGTTTCGGTCCACCTGCCCTCATAATCCACATCAAGAATATGCACATCGATAAGCATGCGGGAATAATTTAGCGAAACAATATCGTATATAAAAACATCACCAGATGAATTCACAATCAAACGATCATTACTAACTCGCCAGTCAAAATAAGCAGGACGGCTGACTATTTCTGTTTCATCTAAAACATACCCTGTTCCGTCATCAAAAAACATCCAGAATACACCTCCTCGCGGTTCATCCCATACAGTCTTTATTCCACCCTGAATTTCCCATCCGGCTGATCGGGTAACTTCCCACTCTCCGACTATCAGATCTTCCGGTTCATCATCTGCAATATGACACGAAGTCAGAATAACAGAAAATGCAAACAAAAGAAACAGATTTAAAACTCTGAATTTCTTCATATCAACATATGATTTTATCAATTATTTTGCAAGTATACGATTTTTGAATCCATTCTTGCAAGTCTTATACATTCTTTGATAAAAAAATCCCATCAGAGAAGCGAATATCTCTGATGGGACTTCCTTTTTTTATTGAAAATCTGCCCATACGGCTTTTGTAACATCAGCAATAATACGATCCCGGGTTACACGATTTTTCTTCGAATCTTTTAGAAATACAACCAACCCGATTTTATCTCCATTTGGGAGAGTAAAAACGCCAACATCATTTGTCGCAGCGTAAAGACCTTTACCATTAGCCTGAGTAGATCCTGTTTTATGCGCCAGCGAAACATTTTCAGGCAATCCTGAGCGAATCCGGTCTGCTCCGGCAGGAACCTGTTGCAGCAAAGAATTAAAATACCCCTTCAGATTACCATTAATAATTTTCCCGGAATTATATGCACGGAGCAACTGAAGCATTGCATAAGGTGTACTGTAATTATCGTAGTAGCGCTGATAATTTGCATTCTGATCTTTCTGAGTCGCATTCAACTTCATACCACGTACATTATTCTCTGTCAGAAACTGATTCACATTATTCAATCCCCCAATCTGGCGGGTAAGAATATCCGTTGCATTTTCATCATCAAATCCAATCATATAAGCAACAAGATCATTTAACGAAATTTCAGTATCACCATTCGGATATTTATTCAAAAGCGGACAAAAAGCATTTTCCTGTAACTCTGCAGCTTTTACCGGCACCTTATAATTCAGAGCCCCACCCTGTTTATCAACGATATTCAACGTCAGCAAACCAACTGGTAAATTGCCAAGCTGAGCCATCGGAAACAGATCATCCCCGTTATAGGTCAAAGTATCACCTGTATTGAAATTAATTAATCCGACACCTAATTTCCCACCACTCTCTGCGGCAA
>JBOFDD010000305.1:0-5617 GCA_051646645.1 Bacteroidales bacterium
ACTAACGGCTGTGTTGCGTCCTATCTCGATCAAATCTGCTGCTTTATGAAAATCAAATGTACTTATGCCTTCACACGGGATATTTATAACCAGATCCGGTTTCTCGATTTCGATAGACATTGATGCAATCCGTTGCGACATCATTGTAGTAGCCAGATTAAGCAGTGACACGTAACCCATATCGAGTTTGGTTGTGCGCACTTCCTCTTTTCGCTTGGTTTTCTTATTACTCACCACACGCTTTCTTACATTCTTGTAACTTTTGTATAACTTATTCAGGTACCCGTCTCCACGCTCGAACAGATCCATTTCATTGTGATCGGCAGCCTGAAATCGTGCCGGAGAAGGCGTATCATACAAGTTAACCGCAACCAGCAAATCATCGTCCGAGCGATGAACATGATTTAATGGCAAAGGATTGAGAATACCTCCGTCCACAAGCACCCGGTCATTATCTATCACCGAAGTAACAACAGCCGGAATGGCAATTGATGCACGCATGGCTTTATACACACTTCCGTGAGAGAAAACCACCTCCTGCATTTTTACTAAATCTGCAGCAACAGCAGAATATGGGATTTGTAATTCCTCGATACGCTGATCGGGTATAAATTCTTCTATTCGTTTAAATACTTTCTCCGCTTTGAGAAATCCATGTTTCGTTAAGGTGAAGTCCATTAACTTATAAACGTCTTCCTGACTCAGAGAACACATAAAATCGGCATAAGAGTCGATCTGATTCATGGCATAAAATCCGCCGATAACTGCACCCATCGATGTGCCGGCTACAGACGTAATAGTGTATCCCCGTCTTTCTAACTCTTTTACCACGCCGATATGTGCGATACCCCTGGCACCGCCGCTGGCTAAAACCAGTGCAATTTTTCTTTTTGACATTTGAGCATCATTTATTTAAGAGTTAATCCTTTCTATATTTTGAAAAACGAAGATAGTAGATTTTTTCACATTCACAACTGAAATCATTCCATTTTTCGTGTGACACAAACAAGAACCTGAATGAGTAATTGAGGTCATCCCGACTTTTGGGAATGTAGTAAATAGTTTATAAAAGACCCAATATCGTTTTTAATTTTGCCTCTTTCGAGATATCCTCTTAATGACACAATAAAAAAGGCGCTTAAAAAAGCGCCTTTTTCTGTTATCCTTTAAGCAAGTCGAGAAGATCTTCGCGACTCATTTTATGAGATAGGTCTGTACCCTCAAGCAGAGAGTCTGCCAGATCTTTTTTCGTTGCATGAAGACGAATAATCTTTTCTTCAATCGTATCTTTTGCGATCAAGCGGTAAATCGTAACCGGACGTGTTTGTCCGATACGATAAGCCCGGTCAGAAGCCTGATCTTCGATAGCCGGATTCCACCATGGATCCATATGAATAACGAAGTCTGCTGCTGTCAGATTCAATCCTAATCCACCGGCTTTCAAACTGATCAGGAACAAAAGCTCGTCTCCCGACTGGTACTGTTTAACCAGTCGCTCACGTTCCGGTATGGTTGTTGAACCATCCAGATACAGATAAGAAATTCCTTTCTCGTCAAGAGCCTTACGAATCAATGCCAGATGCGAAGTAAACTGACTGAAGACAAGTGCACGGTGATTGTTATCACGCAATTCGTCAACCACATCGAGGAAAGTCTCAATCTTAGAGCTTGGCAAATCAATATTTTTATTAACCAGATTAATATTACATGCAGCCATACGCAAACGTGTAATCTCTGCCAATGCCTGTATCTGGGTGATTTCTCCTTCCTGAGTAAGTTTTGTTTCTGCTTCGCGACGCAGCAACTCATAGGCTGCTACTTCGGCATCAGAGAGCTGAACCTCTTTCACAATCTCTGTTTTCGGTGGCAGTTCATCCAGTACGGCACTTTTTGTACGGCGCAGTAAGAACGGTGATATCAGCTTCTTCAAACGACGCTGCTGCTCTTTGTCCTTCATCTCTACGATTGGAGTTACGAAGCGATCGCGGAAACGCTCAAACGAGCCTAACAGACCCGGATTGATAAAATTAAAGAGGTTCCAGATCTCACCCAGGTGATTCTGAATAGGCGTACCGGTAAGAATCAGACGAAATCCTGCTTTTAGCTTCATGGCTGCCTTAGACATTTTCGTCTCTTTATTCTTGATCGTATGTGCCTCATCGAGGGCAACCATCGCCCACTCTTTCTGAGTCATATACTCCTCTTCGGTTACAAGAACACCATAGGTCACGATACATACATCATTTGCCTGAGCCAGACGTATCTTTTCCAGACGATCCTGTACGGGAGAAAGGTTCACGATATTAAGCGACGGAGCGAAACGGTTGATCTCACGAATCCAGTTCGGCTGTACCGAAGCTGGAGCAATAACAAGCGTTGGTCCTTCTGCCGCTTTATGAAGCAACATGGCAATCGTCTGGACTGTTTTACCAAGACCCATGTCATCTGCGAGACAAGCTCCTGCGCCCCATCCGTCGAGGCGTGCCATCCAGCGGAATCCTTCAGACTGATAATCGCGTAACTCTGCCTGAAGATTAACCGGAGTCTGATATTCGGTATTCTCCTGTTTCTGCAGTCGCGAACGAAAATCATAATATTGCTTGTCAGCCTGTAAACGTACTCCTTCTTTCTCTAATTCTTCAAAGATCGAAGAGGTAAACTGCTGTATCATCAAGCCATCTTTAGAGTCCTGTACATAGGCATCAAGCTCAAGAAGTTGCTTACGGAACTGTTCGGTCAGAGCCAGATATTCGCCATCACCAAGTTCGATAAAACGGCCTTTACTGTTACGTGCAGCCCGAAGAATCTCCTGCATGGAAAAGATTTTATCTTCACCCACTTTCAATTCTCCTTCAAGCTCAAACCATTGAGAACGGCTACGAAGTGTTATCGACATATTGGACGACTGAGCATAACCCGTAATGCGGTATTTAACCCCTTCAGGCCATTCGAGTACCGATATATCAACAAGAGACTTTATCGTCTCCATAAACTCAAGACAGCGATAAGGATCGTCGAAAATGTAAATATCGTTTTCATCTTCCACATCCATACCTATGCGATCCAGAGCATCTTTCACGATCAGCCAGTTAGATTTTTCCTGATCAAGATCCCGTTTTGCCTGAGCCTTTATGCCATCTTTCTCTCCGATAACATTGCTTGCACCAACTCCGGCTTTACAATAAGGAGCTTCTGTTGTAAACGGTTTTACGAAAAGCTCAGCTTTTAGTGTATCGCCAATCGGAATGATCTGAACAAAGATGCGCGAATCTCCGTCAATGGTCTGTAACGATGAATTACTATCAATCAGATCGGTATAAACGGTGAGTACGCCATTGAGTTTTTTAAGCAACTCGAGTAGTTTGGCTTTACCCTCTTTCGGCACCTGTCCGACCTGCATAAGCATAGAGAGAATGTTTTGCTGACTTTTGGAGAGGTTCATCACTTTTAGTCGTGTGTTCGTCTCTTTGATCAGCTGAACCGGTTCCGAAATATCATCAATATTGAGTGCCAGATGGTAACCTGACTCATTCTTGGTTATAGTCAGTTCGGGCTTTAACTCCACAATCTCAATAGGGATTGTGGGATTCTCAGCCATAAAAATATAAGGATGCCCAATCAGAAAACGGGCAGCATCAATCAAACTCAAAGTATACATTCTTCGGTAATACGAATCACGCTCTACGCAGTCGGCAATTCGCTTGTCCTGATCGGACATACCATCCACCTCATAGGTAGAGAAACGCTGCAAAGAAACCGATTTACCTTTACTCCATACGATACCGTCTTTTGAGTGCTGCTGGATAGGCGTGATCGAGTAATCATCGTAATCCACCAGGTAAGCAATACGGAAACTTTTCGAAGCGTTAGCCACATCGGCAGAATAATCCTTTCCGATAAGCGCATTGAGAATTCGTTCCCACTCTTTTTCAATCTTCAGCGATGCAAATACAGAGGAAACATTCAACTGTTCCTGCAATCCGCTTAATGTAAGAATATCATTGGATGCTGTTGCCTGTTCAAGCCCTAGCCACTTCAGCCCTAACTCTTGAAGAAGCTCTGGCGCTCCTTCAAGGTTAAAATGATCCGGCATCTTCAGGTCGTAGTTCAGACCAATCAGTTGCAGGATCAGCTTATCAACCGGATCAAACCAGCCACGCATCTTGATACTATTCAGTTCATCAATAATATCCTCACGGGCTATTCCTCCGTTGATAGCAAGGATCGAATAAGTAATAGCATCGGACTTTACCTCTTTATTTTTCAGAAGCTTTGTGATAACGGTCGAACAGCCTTCATTCTTAAGCTGTGCCAATGTCTGAGCATAGCACAATTTATAAACAGGCAGATGCGGAAAAGGCTGTTTAATGAGTTTTTTCTGCACTTTTAATCCGGCCTCGAAATATTTAAGAGCCAGTGGTGCATCGCCTTCGATCAGACGAAGAGATGCCAGCGCAAATAGTCCGGAACGAGATTCCGGTTTAACCGACTCGCGAAGAAACCCGAAATCGCCTTCTTCGAGTGCACCTTCGGCAAAGAGATAATTATATGGTTCGGGGAACATATAGGCTGCAACAGGAACTTTACGTATGCGATTAATCAGCACTTTGAAATCAAAGCCTGTATTTAATCTTTCGTATTTCTCCTTAATTGCCATTTCTACAATACGCAATAAAGCATTCTTACCCAGATATTGTTCTATACCTTTATAGGAGGAATTCAGCATCGCATAGAAAAGAACGGATACTGCACTCTCCTCTTCCGGATCGGGAACAATCTCAAAAGAAAGACGAGCAAGAGCTTTTCCTTTATTTTCGAGAAAATCAAGCAAAAACTCACGCAAGGAAATCAGTAGTTTCGAATCTTTTTCAAATGTATAGTAAGAGGTGATCGCTTTGCTAAAATGCAGAGCTTCTTCGTAACGATCCTGTTCCTTTGCAAACTGATCGAACAAGTACACTTTCAATTCCGGCAAAACCGTACGTGTGCCCCAGTGAGAGGTCACAGAATCAACCAGAAACTCATCAATCAGAGATTCTAAGTTTGTTTTTATCGCAAAATCCCGCTCCAGATAACGGGCCATTTGTGCTATTTTGTTTGTTGTAACCGGAGCAAAAGAAGCTGTCAGAATATCCAGAAAGAATTTGGCAGCATCCGGCAATGCATTGTATGCATCCAACATGGAATGTATTTTTGAGCTCATATAAAAGAGTAGCAAACGTATCAAAAAGGAGAGAAAAGTTCGTTTCTGACCTTTTCTCTCCCCATTGTATTAATGGGGACTTATTAAGATTGCCCCCGTAAATTTTAAGTAGTCGCTTTCTTCGCTGTTGCCTTCTTAGCAGTAGTTGCTTTTTTAGTTGCAGCTGCTTTGCCGGCGGCAGGTTTCTTAGCGGTTGTCTTTTTGGGTTTTTCAGCCTTTTCTGTTTTCTCTGCAGCCTTTTTAGCCGGAGCTTTTTTAGCAGCAGTTTTCTTTGCAGGCTGATTTTCGATGATTGTCTTACACTCTTCGAGAGTCAGAGCTTTTGGATCTGTACCTTTCGGTATTTTGTAATTCGAACCTTTAAATGCGATATAAGGACCGAAGCGACCATTCAGAACTTCCAGTTCAGGTTCT
>JBOFDD010000306.1:0-23044 GCA_051646645.1 Bacteroidales bacterium
CAAATATACAAAGCACTCAAATATAAAGACAGACCATTTAGGAAAATCAAAATTTGTAGTACACAGCAAGAAAATCAAAAAAAAGAAAAGTCTCATTTACGGAGAGTTACAAAATTATAGGGGCAAAGTTGGGTTAATAAAAAGTTACCGAAGCATTGGATAATCGTAGTCCATTTTACTTCGATGTAATAATTGATTTCACTTCAGCAATCAGATCTGGCGATGCATAATCCTGTTTAAACTCATCTACGACCACTGTTCCACCCATAGATACTTGTGGATTTCGAAACTCCATTGGACTCTCTTTTGACTTACGTGCTGAGAAATGATATTCCTGTGCCTGAGTTTCGTCAATAAGTTTCCCTATATTTAATGAGTGAATCCCGCAGCCTGGCATTATTATTATACGTTCGTTTGCTGCTTTTACAAGCTTACATAAAAGTTCAGTACCCTGGCTTGCCTTATTTGCCTGACCTGAAGTAAGAATACGGTCACAGCCTAAAGCAATAATTTCTTCGAGAGCAACAAAAGGATCTGCACACATATCAAAAGCACGATGAAATGTTACGGACATTCCTTCTGATGCTTTAATAAGCTTTGACATACCAGCGAGATCAACATTTCCATATCTGTCAAGTACACCAACAACAACGCCGGAAGCACCGAGATCTTTTGCGCAAATAATATCATGAACCATGATATCCAGTTCTTCGGAAGAGTAACAGAAATCGCCACCCCTTGGACGTATAATTACATGAACAGGAATCGTAAGATCTGAACAAACTTTCCGGATCATTCCATAAGACGGAGTTGTTCCACCCTCAGGTAAGCCTGCACATAACTCTATTCTGTCAGCGCCAGCAGACTGAGCATTCATTGCGCTTTCATAAGAATAAACGCAGATTTCTAGTTTTCTATTTTTCATCGCAGATTGTGATTAAGAAGCTGTTTTTCTATGTTGCAAATATAGTCTAAAAACGACGAAAGCGTTACTAAAATGAAGCTGCATAAAAGCTCAGGGTTATTAACATTTTGTTCATAACGTAAAATCAGATTATATCATATGGCTAATATGTAGCCAGATAGGTTTTCAACAAATTGTTGAAAACTGCACTTAAGCAGAAAAGGCTACCTGAAGCGGATTGCTTCAGATAGCCTTTTCAGATTTATCATATACTAATCTTACCGAACCAGTTCAAACGATTTCTTCAAACCATCTTTCAATTCCAGCTCAACAATAGTATCACCGTTTTTGGTAGTCAGTACGACATCTTTGGAGTCTTTAATCTTCCATACGCCTTTAAATGTCAACTGCACTTTCAGCGGTTGAGCCAACCAGCGGTAATCATCATCTTTTGCTGAATTCAGATCAGGAGAAGACACATAAACTGTCATATCCGATCCTTTTTCTTCTAACATAACCAATACGGGTTTTGAGCTACCCTTAAGGGTTGTGTTCAGATTATCAACAGGAGCAAACAAAGCAAATCCGGTTGTTTTTGTAGCAGGGAAAGTCACAACATGAGCATTTCCGTCTTGCTGAATAACTTTATACTCTGATCCTTTCTCCAGACTTTTGCTGTATTTAGCCATTTCCCCGGCAGTCATGCCCGGCATAATCACATACTCGTAACGATCATTTTTCAGATTATTATGTCTGATCCATGACTTAGCAGCTTGCTGTGTATATGTTTTATTGATCTTCTTATTTGCCTGTATCGTGTGGTCAGGTACAACCTGGTCTCCTCTTTGAATTTCGAGAGTCGCATTTTGCTTAGGCAAAAAGAATGCAGTTCCTGCAGGAGAAACCATCCAGAAAGACTTTTTAGAAAGATCCGTTTGCTGTGTTAACGTATCAGCCATAGCCTTCGTAGTGTTAACAAACATCGGTTCATTCGATTTTGTCAAAATATGCTGGAACAAGTTTGTTGCCATAATATCTTTATCAAAAGCCGGAGAGCTTGAGATATTGCTACCAAGAGCGACAATCATTCCATTATTGACGAAAACAGACTTTTTAAATTTCAGATCATTCGTTGGATAACGGGTTTCTTCACCACCCCAATAGTTTTTAGAGTCTTCTTCAAAATCCAGAGCAAAAATACCCTTATTCCCAACAGCAAGAGAGCCTGCGAAATCTTTAATCTGAATTTCATCAGCACGCGGTTTTACCGGATTCAGATTTTCGTAGTCAGTATGAATAGTTGTAGCACCCGGCACGACATTCCAGTCCCACGCTTTTTCGCTTGTCGGATAGCCCGATTTCTGCATCACATTTTTGGGATCGCGATACAAAATCTCTATAGAGCCATAACTCTGGTAACGACCAAAGCGATTAGCTGTCGGATAAATCTCAGTACCCCAAAGTTTAGAAGTCAAACCTCTGAAATTAGCCACCCAGTCATCCGTTCTGTATACCCCAAGAGAAGCATAGTTCAACTGCGTAAAACCATTCAGATTTTCGGCAGCAACCGGATACTTATTCGTTTTGGTAAAATAGTTATATGCAGCTCCCAGTTCCGGATCAAAAGCTTGTCCTTTAATAGCTCCTCCAATCTCAATTAATTGTTCAAGAGAATTGTAATTAACCGGTACATCTAATTTAAACGGACCTCTACCGCTTAGAGCGTTACCATAGTAAGCCTCGTTCTTTGTTGTAGCAGCCTGAAGATACAAAGTCTTAGCAAAGTTAGCTATATTGGTATACGCCTCTAAAGATGGCTGAAAAGCAGTCCCCTTGAGTTTATAAATATCTGCAATCCAGTTAGACATTCCATACATATAAGAGTTATGCTGCGCATTATGGTGAAAACCTGTATAATCAGGTTTAATTACACTTGCAGCACCCGGAGCAATATTCAGGAAGTTTTCATAAAAGCGTTTTATAGATACTACATCTTTAATTTTCTGATCAAGTGTAGGTTGAAAATCAGCCAATGCAAAAAGATATTTAGACTTCAGGTAAATGAAGTCAATTGTCATATCATGCTTCTCTGTTCCATAAACCTGACCAAATGTATAAGTCCATCTAAGCATATCCTGAACATCCTTAGTCAGATTTACATTCTTGTTTTCAGAGTCATATTTCTCATAGAAAGGCATTGCGTACATAAATCCGAGTAAGAAGCCACGAGCATTTTCGTAACTATTGGTAGGCACAAATGCACGACCACCTTCTGCTATACCCTGATCCAACAGATAACGTGTATAAAGAATCAGCAACTCTTCAGCCTTCTTATCCTTCATAACATCCGCCCCGTAGGCTAGCGCAAGTACATTATATGCAACTTTAATCAACTCATTCGGATTAGCATATGTAGTAATAGGAAGTGGTTTTCCTGTGATAGACCCATCTGCATTGAAACGAATATTCAGAGATTCAACATGTTTCATTGCAGCCTCAGCCTTCGGCCGTGATAAATAAGGAACAGCTTTTGACGTTGTCGCTCCCCCTGTACGTATAAATTTCAAATCAATTTTGAAAGCGTCTTTTACTTTGTCATACTCCTTACGCTCTGCTTCTGTCACTTCAATATTTTCCGGTGTGCGGAAATATGCATTAATATAAGAAGCATCCAGGTTTCCTACATTTTTAAAATAGCCTTTATCATAGTCACTTTTCAAAAATGGTCCCGGCACACGGCGCTGATATGCATCTTTATAAGGTGCAGCAAGATCAACATTATCAAACCATACAGAGGCTGTTTGTTTATCCGAAGAAAGATATTCAATCTCCATAGCTAAGATTCCCGAACGTTTCTGATTTTTCCCGAAATCAATATCCACATGCTTATGAAATTCTCTCCATCCTTTGAAATTTAAAAGCATCTCTGAGCTTCTTACCAACTGCTTTTTGTCAGCATCAGCAAAAAAACGGAAAATAAGTTTGGCATCTGAAGGTTTCAGATTATAAACCGGAATATATATTACAGAATTCCAGTAAGTCATTTTATCCAAAGCCACATCAATAGTAGCTCCATTCGATGTACTCCAGCACAAAGCGTTCACACCATCTCTTTTATGAGAGGGATCAAGATTAAGAGAACTCTTTTGAGCTTTCCATACAGCAGGCACTTCTTTCTCAAAATCGAAAGAAGTAGTTTGTGCAAATAATCCTGTGGCGGCTACCAAAAACGCACAAGTTGAAAACAGAACTTTATAGTTCATAAATTGCTTATATTAATTATTTAAATACGATTCTCTTTTATACAATACTAATTTAAATGATTCTGCAATGAGAATCTGAGTAACATCTACACTTTTCCTGATTATTAAGAACTTTAAGTTACTATTCATCCATCAATACCCTGAGGATATGTTAAGACAAAAAAAGGAGGCTGAACAACTCTCAGTCTCCCTTAATATAGCACGACACGATTATTTAAATAGCAATCTTAACAGTTTTAGACTCTTGTCCTGATCCAAACTTAACAATATAGATCCCTTTGTTTTCTATCGAAATATTTACCTCACCTTCACAGTGAGTTCTTTTAACAAGGATTCCGGCAATATTGTAAACCGATACTTCTCCATTGAAATTCTGAATCCGGACACCCCAATTTTTCTCAATCACAATTACCATTTCAGCAAAAGGATCTTTATCTGATTCCGGAAAGAGTTCTGGCTTACTATTGAGGAAGACCTCTGAAGACTCTGCTAAGATAGTGATCTTATCAGAGAATGCTTCAGCTTTCGTTGATGATAAAGAAAACAGGGAGAATAGTACAAATATGAGTAATATTTTATTCATGACTTCACTGATATGTGGTTACATATCAAGAACAAGTCAGACTAAAACTGAGTTCGTATCTTAATAAGAATTAGCTAACTTAAGAGGAAACAAATAGGGAGAATCAATAAAAAGACCCTCCCTATGATAATATGATGAATATTTAGTTTAAAGACTAAATATTACAATACAATTTTTACTGTTTTAGAAGCATTGGCTTCCTTCACTTTTACAACAAAAATACCTTTTGAATTCATTTCGAAAGATACGTTCTCTTCACAAACTACTTGTTTTACAAGTTGTCCTGCAACATTATAAACTTCTACAGTTCCGTTTGCACCTTCAACACGAACAGTTTTTCCTGCTGCATAGATTTTAGCTTTACTTTCGTTTGCAGAACCATTGCTGCTTGGAATCGATTTCTCAAGTGTCACATTAGTAACATAATAAGAATACTTTTGCTCATCTGTAGCGTCTTTTGATAAAACGAATATTGAGTTTTTGTAATCTTCAGTTCCTACTTTTGTACTTTGTGCCTTGAATTCTGTCTGAAAGCGCATCCATCCGTTACCTAAATCAGTAAAGTAAGTAGCATCAGTCATTGAAAGAGCAGGTCTTGAAGCAAATGCCTGCGTACCAGTCCCAACAATTGCTCTCATTTCCAGATAGAGGTTATCATAATTATTTGCTTTGTCTTCAGTTTGGATATCAAAGCTTAACACATAAGTTTCACCTTCAGTCAAGGACACAAATTGAGTCAATTGATTTTGAGAATATGCATCAGGACCAATATTCGTTTTCTTCAAGTTAACAGCACTAACTGTAGCACCACCGTAAGGAAGATCAGTAACAACATTTGCAATTAGTGTTGCAGCACTTTTTGATTTTTTGTACCATTCACCCGCTACTACTGTAACGGCTTCGGCTGTAGGGTTATTTAACTGAATATCCTTACCTAAATCAGTAAGGTTTGCAATACGATACAATGCACCAGCCTCAGTCATAGTAGTTACACCAGTAAAGTCGCCGTGTTGGATTAAGTTTTGAGCCGAAGCTGAAAGCGAAGCAATTAAAATTGCTGTAGAAAGTAGAAGTTTTTTCATACAAAGTGAGTTTTAGAAGAGCTATTACTGATTAATAGCTCTTCGATTATGATAAATGTATTATTTAATTTTTTTCAATTCAACCTGATCAATGAAGAATTCGTTTCCTTCTTCCTCGAAAGAGATAATAAAACGAGCTTCTTCCAGACCATCCTGGTCGTCAGCAATTTTAACTTTCTGAACAACTTGCTGCCAGTCTGTAGTAACTTTTTTCTTTGGAGAGAAAGGTGAGTTGTTTTCACCAAGGTATGATCTTGTAGACGGTTTAATATTGAAACGCAGAGACGTTCTTTCAGCAGCCGGTTTAGTTGCTTTTACCCAATAAGAAACTTCGTATTCTCCGGGAGTCAATGAAATATTTTGATAGATATAATTATCCCAAACTGGTTTAGTTACTTTATCTACTGTTACTTTAATACCTTTTCCGTCTTTTCCGTCAACCTCTTCGATAGACATACCTCCACGTTGAGCATGATGAAAACCTAACCAGGTATCAGGTGTTTTCTTCTGACCTGTAACAACAGCGGGAACACCTTCTTCAAAAGCACCATTCTTAAGAATATTATCCTGTGCATTCGAAACAAAAGAAACTGCCATAAACAGAGCAGCAACGAAAATAGATTTTTTCATAGAGATGTTTGTTTGATTAAATATGATTATGCGGCCAAAGATATAATCTTGAGGTATTGAAATATCATTTTATTCGCACCCGGAGTATTCAATTACTATTTTTTGAAACAAATCACATGTGTCAAAAAAATGGCACTCATTAAAACGCTAATAAACAAAGGGATAGAAGAGTACATTGAAGAGATTCAAATAAACCCTGCGGATGAGACATTTCATAGAAAAAATCATTATTCATTCCAACAACGCCATTAAGATACTATGAATAAGGAATAAAAAAAGGAGTAACTCATACGAGTTACTCCTTTCTCTTATATAATTTTGAAATTATTCTTAAGCTTCGAAACGAGCTTTCAAACCTTTCAATTCTTCAGCTAATTCAGCTGGAAGGTGTGAACCAAAGCTTGCATAGTGAGTGTCGATCAATTCGATTTCGTCCATCCATTCAGATTTACGAACTGCTGTTGCAGCTGCCCATTGCTCATCTGACATGTTAAGACCTTCAATGTTAAGAGCACCTTTAGCAGGAACTTTTCCGATTGGAGTTTCAACTGTTTCACCAATTCCTTCGCAACGATCGATGATGTAAGCAAGTACACGGCTGTTTTCACCGTAACCTGGCCACAAGAATTTACCGTCTTCTTTACGGAACCAGTTAACAAAGAAGAATTTAGGAAGAACTTCTTTGTTTGGAGCGTTTTTACCGATTTCAATCCAGTGATTGAAGTAGTCACCCATATTGTAACCACAGAATGGCAACATTGCGAATGGGTCACGACGAACACCAGCTTTCAAACCGATAGCAGCAGCAGTAACCTCAGAACCTACGATAGATCCCATGAATACACCGTGATTCCAGCTAGCAGCTTCGTGTACCAAAGGTACAGTAGATGGACGACGTCCACCGAACAAGATTGCTGAAATTGGAACACCAGCTGGGTTTTCCCACTGTTCGTCGATACATGGACATTGGCTTGCAGGAGCTGCGAAACGAGCATTTGGGTGAGCTACAGGCTCGCCTGATGCTGGATCGTAAACGCGACCTTTCCAGTCAATTGTACCAGCAGGACAGTCATGTCCGATACCTTCCCACCAGATATCACCGTCAGGAGTCAAACCTACGTTAGTAAACAATGTGTTTGCACGGCAAGACAACATTGCATTCGGGTTAGTATCCATTGAAGTAAACGGAGCTACACCGAAGAAACCAGCCTCTGGGTTGATAGCGTAAAGACGACCATCAGCACCGAATTTCATCCATGCGATATCATCACCTACAGTTTCAACTTTGTAACCAGGAATAGTTGGGATCAACATTGCCAGGTTAGTTTTACCACATGCACTTGGGAATGCAGCAGCTACATATTTTTTCTCACCTTTAGGGTTAGTGATACCTAAGATCAACATGTGCTCAGCCAACCATCCTTGCTCTTTAGCCATTGCAGAAGCAATACGAAGAGCGAAACATTTTTTACCAAGCAATGCATTTCCACCGTAACCTGAACCAAATGACCAAATTTCTTTAGTGATTGGGAAGTGAGTGATATATTTTTTCTCGATTGGAGCACAAGGCCATTTCACATCTTCCTGACCTGGCTCAAGAGGAGCACCTACAGAGTGAACGCAAGGAACGAATTCTCCGTTTTCACCTAGTACGTCAAGAACTGCTTTACCCATACGAGTCATGATACGCATAGAAGCAACAACATATGCAGAGTCAGTGATTTCAACACCAATGTGAGCAATGTTTGAACCAAGAGGACCCATTGAGAAAGGAATAACGTACATAGTACGGCCTTTCATACATCCTTTGTAAAGCGCCAACATAGTTTCGCGCATTTCTTTAGGATCAGCCCAGTTGTTAGTAGGACCAGCTTGTTCAGCTGTTTCAGTACAAATATATGTTCTGTTTTCAACGCGAGCAACATCACTTGGGTCTGACTGGAAGTAGTAAGATCCCGGACGTTTTTCTTCGTTAAGTTTAACCGCAACACCTTTTGCTACCATTTCGTCAAGAAGACGAGTGCTTTCTTCTTCTGAACCATCACACCAGTATACGCTATCTGGCTGCATGATTTCAGCCCATTCGTTAACCCAGTTGATTAACTTTTGATTGTTTGTCATCATAAATTTGAAATTTAGTGATATTAAAACCGTTGTTATTTATAAATAAAAAGAACTCAAAACGTAATTCGTCTAACATTATGTATCTGTTAAACGATAGCGTTGCAAATATAGTAAGCCCCAATAGAATATGCAAATATCAATGAACTTGTTTTCTCAAAAAAAGCAAGTTGATTTTTCACATAAATAAATAGATTATATAGCAAAAAACAGCAGGAAATGCCCATATAATAAGAACTTAGAGAAGTTATCCAACAAACTTGAAAACATTTATATAGTTAATTTTATTACTAATACTAATTAGAAAGCAAAACAGGGCATATAAGCGCAAACACAAAGAAAAAACGGTCAAATACGGCGTTAATTTAACATTAATAAGAATCAAAATGACAAAACAATAAACACATGGTTTACTTTTTAGCACAAAACTGCAACATTTGCACAAAAATTAGTCACACACAAAAAAAAGCAACGATTAACACAACATTAACCAATAGAGTCGGATCATTAACAGATTGAAACAACAAAAGGCTTATTAACTATTTCAGTCAATAAGCCTTTTATCATATTTCATACTGGTCAAGCCATATATTTTCGCCGTCAAAAACAGCATAAGAGTTATAATAAATCCAGTCTCCGAGAATCAAAATACGGGAGCGTTGAGGCAACATCAGATCAAGCATAATATGGCGGTGTCCAAAAACGAAGTAATCTACATAGTGAGACTCCAGATAATTCTTGGCATACTGTACCAGATGCTCCTTTTCCTCTCCTAAGTATTCCTGATTTTCCACACTTGTTCTACTATGCTTTGACCAGTTCAGCCCAAACGCAACACTCCATCGGGGATGAATCCAGGTAAACATCTTCTGAAGTACTTTATTATGAAACAAAGCACGCATAAACCGGAATGACAGCGAATCATCTCCAAGTCCGTCGCCGTGTGCAAGAAAAAAACGTTTTCCATTTTCTTCCACAATCAAAGGCTGTCGATGAATAATAGCTCCGGTCTCTTTCGAAATATAATCAAAAATCCAGATATCATGATTACCGATGAACCAATGTACTTCTATCCCGCTATCCGAAAACTCTGCTATTTTCCCTAAAAAACGGGAATATCCTTTTGGAACGACCGTCTTAAATTCATACCAGAAATCGATCATATCTCCCAGAAGATATAATTTACCGCAATCCGGCTTTATTGAATCCAGCCAACGCACAAAGCACCTTTCCTTTTCAATTGGATCTTTAAAGTACTTCGCGCCAAAATGAGTGTCGGAAGCAAAATAGATATTTTTTCGTTCTTCCATGACTACAAGAATCCTAATTCCAGCTTAGCCTCTTCACTCATCATATCTTTATCCCATTCTGGCTCAAATACCAGACGGATATCAACACTCTTCACCTCCTCAATGCTTTCGACTTTCATTCTTACATCTTCAAGAATAAAATCGGCAGCAGGACAATTGGGTGCTGTCAGCGTCATATCGATCACAACATTCTTTTCATCATCGATATCTACTTTGTAAATCAGACCTAATTCATATATATCAACAGGAATTTCCGGATCATATACTGTTTTCAACATCTTGATGATCTTTTCCTCAAGTTCGAAATAATTCGTTTCCATAATTAATGTATTTCAATTTATTTTGAATCAATTACAAAGATAACAAAAGAAGATTACCATGAAATAACTGATCAAGAAAATCAATTTCAGACCTAATGGAATCCAATTTTGAACTTTCCATAACCTGAATCCATTATCAATAAACACAGTATACTATATTTTTTAAGCTAAAAGACAAAATCGGCTTGTAAAAATTAGATTCGTATCAAATCTTTAATATTTTTGCATATATCATTCATAATTAATAACAATGAGAAAATCAATATCTCTCAAATATGTATATTTCTTTTCCTTATTTATTATCTCAACTTTTCTGACCGGATGCCAGGATCAGTTTAATCCGCGATCAAAAAAAGATAATTTCGAAGTACTCTGGAACACAATAAACGAAAGATATTGCTTCTTCGCTTATAAAGATATTGACTGGCACGATGTAAAGAAGAAATATGCACCCAGGGTTGACTCCTGCCGGACAAGCGAAGAGTTATTCTACGTTTTTGCAGATATGCTGAATGAGCTGAAAGACGGACACGTGAATCTCTATTCTACTTTTGATATCGCACGCTACTGGAAGTGGTTTGAAGATTATCCGCGCAATTTCTATCCAAGCGTTCAGGAGCACTATCTGAAAACAGACTATCAGATAGCCGGAGGCTTAAAAATTCAGTCACTCAGTGACAGCATCGGATACATTTACTACGGTAGCTTTTCATCTCCTGTTTCAAACGCAAATCTATCTGCAGCCTTTCAAAAATTCAAAGGCTATAAAGGTATCATTATCGACGTACGAGACAATGGAGGCGGAAATATAACAACAGCCGATCAGATAGCTGCGCGTTTTGCTGCCGAAAAACGTACTGTAGGCTATATTAAGCATAAGGTTGGTCCCGGTTATAATGATTTCTCGGACCCAAAACCTATAAGACTGACTCCGTACGACGGATGGCGCTGGGAATACCCGGTGGTTTTACTTACAAACCGCCATTGTTTCAGTGCTGCCAACTATTTCGTAATGATCATGCGACAGTTGCCGCAAGTAACAGTCATTGGTGATCGTACCGGAGGTGGAAGCGGTCTTCCTTTTTCATCAGAGCTTCCAATCGGATGGTCATTGCGGTTCTCTGCATCACCTATTCTCAACGAGGAAAAAGAGGATACCGAATTTGGCATAGATCCCGATATCTTTGTTGAATTCAATACAGAGGATGTTGCAAAGAATATAGATCCGATTATTGAGGCTGGCAAGAAACATATCCTGGAGCAAACTTCGAAATAATCTGAATACTATGGCACAACACAACGATCTTGGAAAAGAAGGCGAACAAAAGGCAATCAATTACCTGATCCGCAATGGATATATCATTCGCCATCACAACTGGAAAGCAGGCAAATATGAACTTGACATCGTTGCCCGCAAAGATGACGAGCTCATTGTTTTCGAAGTAAAAACCAGAAGAAACAAGGACTATGCTCATCCGACAGATGCGATCAACGACAGCAAAATACGCCATATCGTTGCCGCAACCGATAGCTACATCCGAACTTTCAATATCCCATTTTCTGTTCGATTCGATATCATTTCGATCATACACAATGGGGTTGATACCGAAATCGAACATATAGAGGATGCCTTTTACCCTCCAAGGTGGTACTAAACAACGAGAAACTTATGAAATTAAAAAAGATAGCAATAACAGTAATTTCCCTTTTCTGCACCTGTTTTCTGTTTGGTCAGAATAAACAGGAGAAATCGGTATTTTCTTCTACGTCGATCGGAGCCGGTTCAACGGAAATCTATGACACCTATTTATCTCCCCTCACTTATAAAGGTACAAACATTCAGGTGATGCACGAGCGGAGTGTAAATATCCCGGACTGGGGAAATAAGTGGTACTTCCAACAGTTTGTAAAGCTCAACTTTGGCACTACCGAAAATCCGGCTCATAACAACAATACGATTGACGGATTTATCAGTTATGATGGAGGGGTGTTGTATAAAGTATGGGGAGGTGGAAATTTCAATCTCTTTGCCGGAGCATCCGGTGAAGCTAAAATCGGATTTGTATACAATTTACGTAACGGAAACAATCCGGCGACGGCTAAAGCTATGATCAATCTGAAAGCAGATATTCTGGCTTCTTATAAATTAATGATACGTAATTATCCGCTTTATATCCGTCTGCATGCAGGTACTCCGGTTGCAGGTGTATTTTTCACTCCGCAATTCGGACAATCTTATTACGAAATTTTCGGGCTTGACAATAAAGAAGGGATTATTAAATTCGGATCCTTCAACAATCAACAGGCTGTTAACTCACTGTTAAGTGTTGATATTCCCATCGGGAAAGTGGCATTACGCGTCGGTTATTATTTCGAGTATTACCGCACTCACACAAACCACCTGACTACACAGATAATCAATAACAACTTCATGCTTGGCATTTCAAAAGAATTCAGACTGGTTCCGCTAAAGTCGGGTAAAAAGGCAGCTTTGTTCTATTAAGCGCTATAAAGCAAGTTATAAAAACAGAACAGATTATCAGATATTTTGAAAATATAATGACTGAGTTATTAAAATCTTTCAGACAACTAACACCAATAAGTGAGGACAGTTGGGACATATTCCTGAGCAAAACAGAAGAAGTCAGTTATCCGAAAGGACACTTACTCTTTAAAGCAGGACAGAAAGCGTCCTATTCCTACTTTATAATAAAAGGATATGCCAGAGGTTTTTTTTATGAAAACGGAAAAGACATTACTTTCTGGTTCGCATCCAGGGGGATGACGCTTCTCTCTATGAACAGCTATCACTCCGGCGCTGCCGGATACGAAAACATAGAGCTGCTCGAAGATTCCCGTTTACTACGAATAGCAAACACTGATCTGATAAAACTTTACGAAAGTAACATTGAGTTGTCTAACCTCGGAAGGCGACTTTCTGATGTATTTATTCTCTATCTGGAAAAAACCCTGATGGAGAAAAACTTTATGTCGGCATCCGAACGCTACGAAGCTCTTATAAAAAGAGACCCGGAAGTCTTACTTAAATCTCCGCTCAAACACATAGCCTCTTTTCTTGGCATATCGCAGGTATCACTTAGCCGGATACGCGCAGGGAAACAATGATTTTTACATATGTAAAAGCAAATCTCAGCCAATTGTCGGAACTTTGTATCTCAATAACAAGTAACATATGACAATTGACAAGAATCAACTAAAAGGTTTTATTTACGGAATCACCTCCTCTTCAACTTTCGGATTGATTCCTCTTTTTGCTCTTCCGGCGCTTCGGGCTGGAGTCGGGCTGGAATCAGTCATGCTATACCGGTTCGGAATATCAACACTCGCCATCGGCGGATATCTTTTATACCGGAAAGAGTCGTTACGCATCAATCTGAAAGAAGCAATCACACTGTTCTTCTTAGGTGTTTTTTATGCATTTACAGCGCTATTTCTGACAGCATCCTATATGTACATACCAAGCGGTGTGGCAACAACCATCCATTTTCTTTATCCGGTTATCGTATCGGCAGTAATGATTCTCTTTTTCCGAGAAAGAGTATCAAAAACCGTCATGGGTGCATCCGTTCTTGCCCTCGTCGGAGTATGGATGCTTTCCAGCGGTGAATCGGGCGGATCGGTTAGCCTTAAAGGTCTTGCATTTGTCCTTTCTACGGTTGTGACTTATGCTTTGTACATTGTTGGAGTAAACAAATCCATTGTGGCTAAGATGGACGGGCTAAAAATGACATTCTATGTCCTGTTATCGTCCTCCATTGTCTTTGTTCTTAATCTCTTGCTCTCAGGCAAGGGACTTGCTCCTATTCCAAACTTCGAAATAGGAGTCAATCTCTTTCTGCTTGCACTTATCCCTACTCTGGTATCGGATTTCACGCTGATTCTTGCCATTCAGCATATCGGATCAACCCGAACAGCTGTTCTCGGCTGCATGGAACCGGTTACAGCTGTAGTAATGGGAGTACTTGTACTTCATGAACAGATAGGATTTGTTCAATGTGCAGGCATCGGAGTAATCCTGCTGGCTGTTACATTTGTTATACTGGCGAGTAATCGCAAAACACAAACTCAGACTATAAACTCAAAATAAGAAATACTATGTTTGAACTTATTCAACTAAAAAGTGCAAACGAACCCGAATTTGCACCTCTGATGAAATTGTACACAGATGCTTTTCCAGCTGAAGAGCGCCGTGTAATTGAAGATCTGGCTGAACTTATCGGATCAGAAGAACGCATGTGCTTCAATATTGTGAAGTTCGACAATGAACTTGCAGGGCTTTGCGTATACTGGAACTTTGGCGATTTCTATTATCTGGAACATCTTGCCGTATATCCTGAAATGCGCAACAACAAAATCGGGCAACAGGTCTTAAACTGGCTTTCTGAAAACCTGAAAGGACTGCATATTCTGGAAGTTGAACCGGCTGAAGACGAAATGGCGATCCGACGAATCAATTACTATAAACGAAACGGATACGATATTCGCAAAAAGGACTACACTCAACCTTCTTACGATGGCATCCGCAATCCGATTGATCTATGGATTATGACGAATGAAGAAAACGAACGCTTAGAACAATATATAGATACGATTAAAGAAGAGGTATACCACAAAAACCAGAAGCATAGATAAGCACGTTCGTATTATTCCAAAACAGCCTGCAAGCGATTCATACGCTTTGCAGGCTGTTTGCTTATTATATATCCCAAAAAGAAAGACTATAAACTAAATAGTAGAAATATAAAAGCTTGATATACGACGGAACACATGAAATGTGTCCGTGATGTATCTCTACAACTACTGGTTTTGAAGCATTTATACGTATGTTTCGCCGGCAATAAGCGTATTTATTAGCAAAAACAAAGAGGGAATTAATTCTTTCATAGGCATGATTTAGTTTTTTCAACCGTATCTTTTACAATTCGCATGCGCATGCGATATACATCCGATGCGCATGCGAATATATTCTGATGCGCATCGGAATTAGAACCGGTGCGCATCGGTTTTCTAATTTGCAGTTTAATCTCACTAATTCACACTTATGTCTGAAGTAATCCGAAGTTTGTTATGCGTAGTATATATGGTTGGACGATGAAGCAAATACCTTTCGTGTTTGCTACCGGCAAACAAAAGTTTCAAAGCGGCAAAATGAATTTAGCAAGTAGGTAAACAGAGTTAGCAAGTAGCTAAATCGTCTTTGCTACTTTTGAGGAATAAATCTACTACACAGAATTTTATATTTGGGATTTTATCCAGCACTATCCTACACCATCCAGCACTAACACAACACACATAGACACCTGTAATACAACACATTACCACAGCAGTGCTGGATGTGTAGGATAAAAACAAACTTTTGTATGAACGAAAAAACCCGTCAAACTAAAGAGTCTGACGGGTTTAATTCATTCTATTTTAATCTTGTATGAAGATTAGAAACCTGGATTTTGAACATTAATCATATTGTTCATTTGCATTTCATCCAATGGAATAGGGAACAACTCATGTTTACCTTTCGTAAAGTTTTTAACTGCGAAGAAAGGAGTTGAAGTAGCTGTATTCAGTTTAGTATTCTCACCGAACAGCTTGATTGCATCACCTAATACACCCCAACGGATCAAATCATATTTACGCATACCTTCATAACAAAGCTCGAATCCACGCTCCCAGTAAAGAGCTGTGCGAATTTTACCTTGTACAGATGAATCATCAATAAATGGAAGATCCAGTACTTTAGGTGCTTTGAAAATCGAAGCATAGTTTGAAAGATCTGCATTAAGAAGAGTTGCGCTTGCGCGTTCTCTCACAGAGTTGATCAATTCAATCGCTTTGTCTGTCTGACCTAATTCATTATAAGCTTCAGCTGCAAGAAGAACAACATCAGCATAACGAATAAAGATAAAGTTAACATCTGTATTGTTCGGGTTTTTAGGAGCAGCCATCCACTCACGACGCCATTTTCCCGGGGCCCACTTTGTGCCTTTAGTATCTTTCTTCTGAGAGTTATCTGCTAAGATTTCATACTGACAAATATTCACATCACGGCGAACATCCGCATCGTCATAAAATTTCAACCACTCAGGCAATACCCGGAAGAATGCATTAGCACGACCATAAGAACTAGATGCATTTACCAGAGGACCAATATACGTACCCCAGTTACCCGAATCTTCATTTTCTCCGGTTTGGTTAAAGAAGGCTACCTCAAACAAATTTTCTTCAGGAGTAAACTTAGTTTCACTTGATAAGTTCTTCCATAATTCGACATAACCTTCAGGGCCAAACTTGTGATACCCTTCTGCCTGAATAGCTTCAAATTCTTTTACGATTTCTGCGAAGTAGCTCTGACGTACATCATCTGCTGGTTGAGAAAGCTGACCATCCAGTTTCAGGCTATAACCTGCACGTTGCATAAGCACACGCATTTTTAAAGCTCTTGCAGCACCTTGCGATGCTTTTTCAGGATTTGGTTTTGCTGAAGCCCAGTTTAGTTTAGAAATAGCAACATTCAGGTCTTCTATAATCTGATTATAGATTTCTTCACGATCTTTACGAGGTTGCTGTCCATCTGCAGAAGATTGAGTATATTCCGTTTTGAACGGAACATCTCCCCAGTATTTAACAAGATCAAAAGCATACAAAGCTCTTAAGAAAAGAACGTCACCTTCAATCCGGTTCAAAACCTCATTACCTTCTTTATAAAGGTCCATCCCACGAATACCGCTAAGTGTGATATTTGCCAAATCGATACCTTTGTATTTGTGCATCCATAAACGATCAATCCATTGATTGGACGGCATAAGCATGTAGTGAGAGATATCACGACGTGATCCGTCATTATTTGTACCGTTAATGTAGTACATATCGTCAGATGTAGGCATTGCCATTTCAAACTGACCATAATGTTCCAATTTAGCTAACGGGTCATAAACACCTAAAACAGCCATTTCTGCATTCGTTACAGAAGTAAAGAAGCTTTCTTTATCATAATAAGAATCCGGTGTTTCTGTCAGCTGATCAATACAGCTTGCAGTACTCAATAGAATACCGGATAACACGATTGATTTTATATATCTTTTCATTGTCAGATTTTTAAGAGATTAGAATGTTACATTAAGACCAAAAACAAACGAACGGCTCTTCGGATATGCTCCCCAATCCACACCAGGAGTCATTCCGTTTCCACGTGTAGAAACTTCCGGATCTAATCCTGAGTATTTCGTGAATGTATAGAGATTGTTCGCTGTAGCATATAATCTCAAATTCTGAACAAAGATTTTCTTAAGCATTGCTTTTGGGAAAGTATACCCTAAAGTGATGTTGTTAATACGAAGGAATGAACCATCTTCAACACCCCATGAATGAATATGCTTATCTCCATCTTCAAGATCAGTGTATGCTGCTACAGTTTTACCCATATTCATAGCATTCAATTCTGCAGGGTTTGTAACACGCTGTCCATCTGCATTAATTGTCATCCAACGATTTGCAGAGTTGATCGCTGCCAATGCATTTTTGTTTGTTTTTCCTCCAAGAGAGTTATACAATTTAGTTGCATTGAATACATCATTTCCAATACTGAAATTCAGGAAGATGCTTAAGTCAAAGTTTTTATATGAGAATGTATTGTTCATACCTCCGTACAAAATCGGAGCTGCTTTACCGATAACCGTACGGTCATCATCATTAATAACACCATCACCGTTCACATCTTCAAATTTCCAGTGACCAGGCTGATCTGTTTCATTTTTATAAGCTACACCTTCTTTACGTGTATATTGTCCTGTTTTCTCATCATAGTTGAAATCATCAGTCTGATAAAGACCTACAGTTTTAAATCCGTAAATCTGACCCAATTGCTGACCAACTGCAACAATATAATCTTTTTGATTGTAACCAAAACCTGATTCAACAAGGAAAGATTGTTCTTCAGCAAGACTTACAATTTTATTCTTATTGTGAGAGATATTCAATGTTGTAGTCCAACGGAAATCTTTCTTTTCAATATTAACTGTATTGATTGCCAAATCAACCCCCATATTCTGAGTCTCTCCAATATTTCTCAACATATAGCTCCATCCTGAAGAAGTAGGGATACGCGAGTTAAGTAACAGGTCAGAACTTCTGTTCAAATAGAACTCCGGAGCTACAGTAATACGCTGATTAAGGAATCCAAAATCAAGACCAATATTTAATGTATTGTTTGATTCCCATTTCAGATTTTTATTAGGAATCTGATTAGGAGCATATCCTGACTCTGTCATTGATCCGTTCGGATAAGTGATTGATCCGTAAAGAGGAAGAGAACCATAACTTGGGATACGGTTATTTCCGGCTTTACCATAACCTGCACGAATTTTCAAATCCGAAAACACATCAAGGTTTTTAATAAAGTCTTCCTCGCTCAGACGCCATGCCGCTGAAGCTGAAGGGAAAACTCCCCATTTTTCATTCGCTCCGAATTTAGAAGAAGCATCAGCACGTAACGAAGCCGTGAATAAATATTTGTCAGCGTATGTATAGTTTACACGACCAAAGAATGAAAGAAGAACGTCATCATTATTAAAGTATGATTTATTAGTTCCTGCCTGTCCTAAAGACATATCGTTCAAACCGATATCATCACTTTTGAAGTTATTCGAGAACATTTCATTCCAGCGGGTCCAGCGATATACATATTCCTGACCTGCTAAAGCTGAATATTTATGTTTACGTTTTTTTCCATCGTATGTCAATACATTCGAAGTCTGGAAAGTACCACCGTCTGTATTACGGATAGATCCCTGAATAGAGGTACGCATAGCTGTCATAGACTCTGCGCCGAAGAACTTAGAGTTATATACATTCTGGTATCTCATACCAGTTGTATTTTTGAAAGTCAACCCTTTGATAATTTCATAGCTTAAGCTTCCATTGATCTGAAGAGTACGAGCTTCTTTGTTATATTCTTCCTCGCGAGCAGAGATAAGTGGATTTTGCATTGTATTTCCGTCCTCATCAGCAAGAAGAGGGTCCATACCGATAAGCAAATCTGAATCGTTACCTTTAATACCTACAGTAGGGCGATATTGAAGAATGTGATTCATTTTATTAAAGTTTGCTCCTAGCTCAGACGTCCCCATACCATATGTACGAGAATCATCATAACTCACATTAGCAGAAACTTTGATCTTTTTGCTTGCATTGTGATCTACGCGGAACTTCACATTATGTTTAGTGAAGCCACTTCCTTCCATTAGGCCCTGATCATCAAAATACGTATAAGAAAGATTATATTTCAGATCTTTATTCCCCCCGGCTATAGACACACGGTGATTCTGAGTTAATGCTGTGCGACCAAGCGTTGCATCCTGCCAGTCAACACCTTTGCGTCCGGCATAATTAGCGTCAAGATCAGCAAACTTACCATAGTTCGATTCGAAACCGGATAATCCTTCTGTAGCATCAGTCCAGCGACGTCTTTCATAATCTAAAAGAACGAACTCTCTTGGGTCTAAAACAGACAATTTATTTGCCAGATTTTTTACTCCGAAATATGTATCATATGATACATTAATTTTACTTTCGTTTTTACTTCCGCTTTTAGTAGTAATTACAACTACACCATTTGCACCACGAGCACCATAGATAGCTGTTGAAGACGCATCCTTCAGGATATCGATAGACTCAATATCTGCAGGGTCGATCGTCGACATGCCATCTTCGTTTGGAAATCCGTCGATGATATAAAGCGGTTCGTTACTTTGTGTAATAGAGATACCTCCACGTACACGAATAGAAACAGAAGCACCCGGCTGACCTTCTGATTGAGTCACCTGTACTCCGGCTACACGACCGGCTAAAGCCTGAGAAACATCAGATGTAGGCACTTTTGATAATTCATCTGCCTTCACTGAAGCTACCGATCCGGTAACATCACGACGACGTGTTGTACCGTAACCTACTGCTACTACCTCGTCCAAAGCAATAGCTGAAGACTCAAGAGTTACATTAATTGTGGTTTTTCCTTTTACCGGAATTTCCTTGTTTGCCATTCCCACGAAAGAGAACACCAAAACATCTTTTTGCGCGTTAGGAACGTTCAGTTTATAATTACCGTCAAAGTCAGTGATAGTACCGACAGTTGTTCCTTTCACTAAGACACTGGCTCCGGGTAAACCTTCACCGGTATTGTCTATAACCTTACCGACCACTTCAATCGCATGAACCGAGATAGCAACAAGGAACATGACGATTGATAGTATAAATTTGCTTTTACTCATAAAACAAATTGTATTAGATTAGAAATTTGATTAGTGATTTGATTGATTTTCTGGGAACAAAATTAGGTTTAGGAAAAATGAAACTTAGATTCGTTTATCCAAACTATCTATAAATTAGACGGCATTATCTTCATTTTTGTTGAAAATGCTTTTAAAAACGTTGAATTACCACCCCTTTCACTAATTCTGTAATAAAGATGTAATATTTATTAAATATGAACATTTTGATTATAATTCAGCGTCAAAAACAAGACAAATTACATACAATCGCTCATTACATAGACAATTTGATAGCATGTACCTTATTTATGGTAATAAAAAGGCATGAGTCCACTATTATTTTTGTTGAAATGGTATCCTGAGCCCATTTTGATTTTACGAACAAAGAGGTTTCTCCATTTTTTTTTAAAATGAAGCTATATATAGTAAGCCATAGAGAAAATATTTATATTTTTGCTAACAACTTAGGTGTAAACAGTCTTTAATAAAACGAACGTTCAAAATGAGCCGCAAAAAAACAAAAACATCTGCTTCATTTTTCAATGCGAAACTGACCTCTACTATCAGTACATCGTTAGTTCTATTCTTGTTGGGTCTGACGACTCTTCTTATACTTGGAACAAGAGATTTATCTACATATGTAAAAGAGAATATCGGATTCTCGATCATAATCAGTGATAATGTAAAAGAGGCTGAAGTCCAGAAAATGGCAGCAACTCTTTCTAAAGCTCCTTATGTAAAAGAGCTGCATCATATAACCAAAGAACAGGCACTCGAAGAGCTAAAAGAAGAATTGGGTGAAGATCCGGAAGCTTTTCTTGGCTTCAATCCGCTACTTGCTTCAATCGAAGTTAAACTGAAATCTGATTATGCCAACAATGACAGTATCGCGATGATTGAAAAAAAGCTGAAAAAGAATTCAGATATTCGAGATATACTATATCGTAAGGATCTGATTCAGGCTGTGAATGACAATGTTCGCCGGATTAGTATCATCCTCATTGCTCTTGCCTCAATACTGATGATCATTTCTTTTGCTCTGATAAGCAACACGATCCGACTGACTGTTTACTCCAAAAGGTTTATCATATATACAATGAAACTGGTAGGTGCAAAAGACAGCTTTATCCGGTCACCCTTTATATGGAATAATATTGGTGCGGGAATAATTGCGGCAATACTAGCAAATGGGATGCTTGCCCTGCTTCTGTATACAGCAAACAAAGAGGTGGACGGAATTATCTCTCTTGTGGATTATAAAGTTCTTATCTTTACCGGAGTCATTGTCTTTGGAGCAGGTATTTTGCTTACCGGTATCTCGGCTTATTTTGCTGTAAACAGATACATTAAAATGAAATACAACAAACTGTTCCTCGTATAAGAAGCAGTTTTGAATTATCGGATATTTTTTCATGAAACTCTTTTAAACCAAATAAACGCATTATGGAAAATTCTCAATTTCCCTTTGGAAAAAGCAATTATTTACTGATTGCCATTTCTGTTGCACTGATTATTCTTGGATTTATTCTAATGACCGGACCGGGATCTACAGACGTAGCTTTTGAACCGGACATTTTCAGCACCCGACGTATTGTAATTGCACCATTCGTATGCTTCATCGGGTTTGTTATGATGATTGTTTCGATTATGTACAAATCGAAAGAGAAAAAATAATCTGATCAAGCACAGAGCACAATGGATATACTACAAACAATTATTCTTGCAATCGTAGAGGGACTTACTGAATTTTTACCGGTATCATCAACCGGACATATGATTATAGCACAAAAATTTTTAGGAATTCAAAGTACTGATTTTGTAAAGGCTTTCACTGTTATTATTCAATTCGGAGCTATTCTTTCTGTTGTTGTGTTATACTGGAGTCGCTTTTTCCAGCTTAACCATTGCACAATAATGGATCAAAAGCTTTTAGACGGAAAATCATTTGGTGAAAAAATTAAGGTAATCGTACCCAGATTTCTATACAAATATGATTTTTACTGGAAATTATTTATTGCATTTTTGCCTGCAGCATTCATCGGACTTATTTTCGGAGATCTGATTGACTCATTCCTTGAAAACATCTATGTGGTTGCTACCACTCTTGTACTTGGAGGAGTTGTCATGCTGTATGTGGATAAGTGGTTTAATAAGGTTGATACCGACCAGTCTATTACATCAAAAAGAGCTGTAACAATAGGTTTCTTTCAATGTATAGCTATGATACCAGGGGTATCGCGATCTATGGCTACAATCGTCGGAGGTATGGCTCAGAAACTAAACCGTAAAAATGCGGCAGAGTTCTCATTCTTCCTCGCTGTGCCAACCATGTTTGCAGCTACAGCTTATAAATTGCTTAAACTGTTGCTTGATCCGGAACAGACTCAGGTTCTCGTTGAAAACATGGGTGTTCTGATTCTTGGTAATGTAGTTGCGTTTATTGTAGCTATGCTGGCTATAAAATTCTTTATCGGATATGTTACCCGATACGGATTCAAAGCATTCGGAATATACCGTATAATATTAGGTTTATTTCTGCTTGCATTAT
>JBOFDD010000307.1:0-20482 GCA_051646645.1 Bacteroidales bacterium
CAAATATACAAAGCACTCAAATATAAAGACAGACCATTTAGGAAAATCAAAATTTGTAGTACACAGCAAGAAAATCAAAAAAAAGAAAAGTCTCATTTACGGAGAGTTACAAAATTATAGGGGCAAAGTTGGGTTAAGCCGGCATAATAGCTTTGCGGTAACGGGGGCATTTTCTAATCAAGGGCAAGCAGGAGGATATATTGCAATAGGTGTAGTCTTAAGTATATTGTTATATAAGGATATTCGGGAAAAGAATAATTACAGTAATGTCGGATTCGGATTTATTTTGTTTTTGCAACTTACAGCATTGTACTATGCAGATTCAAGAGCCAGTCTTGTTGCCGTTCTATCGGGTTTATCATTTGCAATTATCAGCAAATTCAAAATTAGTTTAAGTCGATACCGCTATAAACTCATACCCATTTTCCTTATTTCTGCTATAATCGGAGCAATAGCTTTGTTTCAATACCGTTCGGGTTCGGCTAATGCCAGATTACTAATATGGAAGGTGTCCGGTGCTATGATAAAAGAAAAGCCTGTTTTTGGTCACGGAATCGGGCATTTTGAAAAGAAATATATGCTTTATCAGGCGGATTATTTTAGTCAGTATCCTGAGTCTCGTTTCGCTATTCTTGCAAATAATGTCAGCTCACCTTACAATGAACTGTTGAGAATTGGTGTTGAACAAGGAATTATAGGTGTCTTATTTATTCTTTTTTTGTTCTGTAGTTTATTCTACTATCGTCCAAAAGATATATCTGATCTTATTTCAAAATCCGGTTTAATTGCTTTAGCAGCTTTCTCTATGTTTTCATATCCGGGAGATACTCTTTCTCTGTTAATACTCTTTAGTATCTTTATCGGACTGAACAAAAGTGCATCTGTGTTTTCTTTAGATTTTTCGAAATGGGGTATAAGATCGATTCATATTGTCAATATTACTGTTTTTATAACTTGTATTCCTTATTTCTTTTTTTATACAAAAGCATCAATACATACAGCCCGTGTTATGTCTGATCGGTCGCAGCTACTGTTGAACCCAGAAGAACAAGACCGGTTAATGAAGAATACATCATTTTCTGTCTTTTATGCTTATTACATAAGACATACCCATGAAGAAGGTAACGATTATCAGAAAATAATCAGCGATATAATTCCGTCATGTGAGAATTATTGTTTTCTTGGAGATATTTTCTTAAGTAGTCACCGTTATGCCCATGCTGAATCTTATTATAGAAAAGCGGCATATATGATTCCATGTCGTTTAACGCCTAATTATAAACTTTGGAATCTTTATTTACAAAAAGGAGATACCGCAAGAGCAATTGAAATAGCAGAGTATATGTTAGAGCAAAAGTTGAAAGTCGAAAATTCATTCACAATAAGATCTAAAAGTGAAATAAGGAAATTTCTTGCGGGAGTCAATGATCAAAATGGAAATTGAATACACGGTTATTAGTCTCAGCATATTTTTTAATCTGTAATTATGAATTTGTTATGAAAAGGTTATTATCATTTTTGTTAATGGCAATGTGTTTAAGTAATATGCCCTTGTTTTCACAAAATCAGAAAACGACAATGGATTTGTTGATGAGTACGAAGTGGGAACCACAGAATGCTTTTGACGAAGGAGATTATGGTTATGTGAGATTTTCCAATATTCAAAGAATATTTAAGTACAGGATTAGGAATAAAATAGATAGTAGTAACTACAGTTACTATCTAAGTAAAACATCTGACACTGTTTTTGATAAAACGAAAGTTGGAAAAAACTCTACAGGGAAATATATCATTAGCGATGGACCAGGTATTGTTTTTATTGATGAGATACTGGAACTGACCTCATCAAAGTTAGTTATCCGGAAAAGTACTCCTGGATATTCGTCTTACGGTCACAAGGTTACTTATTTGCCAACAAATATGAGTTTTTAGAATGTTTCAATTAATTAAATCCAGATAATTAGCATGAGGATTTACAAAAAGAAGAGCTGGAAGCTAAAGCTATTCCTTACAACATATTTACCGTTATGTATTATTTTATATATATCCATACCTGTTGCTGTAGATAATACTATTAATTCCATTAATAATGGAATTAATTTAGAGCCTGTAGTGTTAATAGTTATGCTTTTTTTGACTCTGCTTTTCATAGCCATAATTATTTTACCTCTGTTATTTCATAATTATCTGATTATTGGCGATCATTCACTAATAATAAAGAACGTGTTTTTCTCATTTCTCAAACAGGAGTACAGATATGTAGATATTGAGAGTTGTGAGATAGGTGATTTTAGCGGAGGATATCCTGATTACTTTTATGTTAAACTTCATGATAAATGGACTTGGAAATTAAAATGGAGAATAGCTCTTGTAGACAACAAAAGCTATCCTGAGCTATTTGCTGATCTTGGTAGAAAAAAAGTTATTGTGATGAAAAAGATTATTAGGTAGAGGTATAGGATATCCCGGGCACAGCGATTAATTTTGATATGCTTTTACGGTCTCTGATAAATAAATCCGTATATTTGTCCGAAACAAACTGAATGTTTAATTAAAAACCTTAGAATATGAGCTTTAGCGAATTATCAAATAAAATATTCTCTTCGTGCACAGAGTACTATCATACAATGGATAATGTGGATGCAACAATGGAAAACCCATACGAAATCCGCACTATCGAGTATTATCTGTTTTTGAAAAACTGGATCGACGCAGTACAATGGCACCTTGAAGATATCATTCGTGATCCGCAAATTGATCCGGTGACTGCACTGGCAATTAAAAGACGTATTGACGCTTCGAACCAGGATCGTACAGATTTAGTAGAGCTAATCGACAGTTACTTCCTGGATAAATATAAGGATATTAAACCTGTTGCTGATGCTCAGATTAATACAGAAAGTCCGGCATGGGCAATCGACCGTTTGTCTATTCTTGCGCTAAAGATTTATCACATGGAGCAGGAAGTTAACCGTAAAGATGCTGAAGAGGCTCACATCGCTCAGTGTCAGAATAAATTAAACATTCTGCTTGAACAAAAGAGTGACTTGTCAACAGCTATTGATCAGCTATTATCGGATATTGAGTCAGGAAAGAAATACATGAAAGTTTACAAGCAAATGAAAATGTATAACGATCCAAGCTTGAATCCTGTATTGTATGCAAAAAAATAAGAAAATACTCGTAACAAGATTTTCAGCTATCGGGGATGTCGCAATGACCATCCCCGTTCTCTATTCTTTTGCATTGAGCAATCCCGATGCAGAAATCACGTTTGTTTCTCAGCCTTTTTTAAAGAAGCTGTTGATCAATGCACCGTCAAATATCTCTTTTCAACCGATTGATACAAGAGGAACGGAAAAGAGCATAGCCGGAGTGTTGCGTTTCTTTTTTAAACTGCGCAAACAGAAGTTTGACTATGTGCTGGACCTGCACGATGTATTGCGTAGTAAAGTTTTACGTACAGCCTTCCGTTTTTCGGGGACAAAAGTGTTTTATATAGATAAGGGACGGGCTGAAAAGAAAGCTCTTACAGCAAAAGATAACAAATCCTTTGTTCAGCTGAAAACGTCATTTGAACGTTATCGGGATGTGTTTCGGAATGCAGGCTTTAACTTCGAACTTACTTTTACTTCTCTTTTTCAGAATATCAAACCCGATCTTTCTGTAATCTCTTCTCATTTTGGAATTAAACAAGGAAAATGGATTGGTATTGCTCCTTTTGCCAAGCATGCAGGAAAGATATATCCGCTGGATAAAATGGAAGAGGTTATTGCCTCGTTGTATGCAAGAGATGGTCTGACGATATTTTTGTTCGGAGGAGGAAAAGAGGAGCTTGCTCTGTTTCAGGAATGGAGCGAAAAATATCCGGGAATTAAAGTTGTCGGAACACTTTTGAAGCTTGATCAGGAGCTGGTGCTTATGAGTCAGCTGGATGCGATGATTAGTATGGATTCAGCCAATATGCACTTTGCGTCATTGGTTGGAACTCCGGTTTTGTCCATTTGGGGAGCCACGCATCCGTATGCCGGATTTATGGGTTACAATCAGCTGGCTGAACGTGCCGTTCAGGTTGATCTGCCTTGCAGACCCTGCTCTGTATTTGGCAATAAACCTTGTTTTCGCGGAGACTATGCGTGTTTAAACAATATTTCTCCTGACCTTGTTATTGAGAAGCTGGATCACACCATCCGATAAACGGATACCTGAACCCCAAAGGGATACAGGTATTGTATTGTCACCTAAATTGATATAAACAAAAGAGATGAAACGAGAAATTGATATCATTCTTGATAATCTGGAAGAACTTCAGGCTTTAGTACAGGCAATGAGCCAGGAAAAGGAGATCCCTTCTATCCTGTTCCGCTTTTCTTATGATAAGACAACTAAAATTGTTTCTTTGCTGAAAGAGCTTGAGCAGGCTCAGCTTCAACGTGAGGAACAGGAAGAGCAAGTGAAAGATTTTTCGGATAAAGTAATCTCACAACCTGTGATTACTCCGGTAAAAGAAGAGGTTAAAACAGAAGAGGTTGTGGTAAAAGAACCTGTCGTTGAACCTGTTCCTGAAATTACTCCTTTGGCTGAAGAAGTTACAGTACCTGCCGTAGAGGCAGTTGTTGAAGAAAAAGGATTTGAAGGAAGTGCCGGATCCAAAATTTCTGCAGATCAGAGTAAAGCAGAAGCGGAAGCTCCTGTTGATTTTGGACGTGCGGATGAATTGGTAGTTGCGGAAGAAGCGATAGAATCGCCAGTACAGCACTTGGATATTGAAGTTGCAGCTGAGTCGGGAATTCTTTCCGATACGTTTGCCGCGAATAAAGATCCTTATCTTGCTTTTGAAGCAAAGACTACATTGAATGAGCGTATTCAAAAGCAGCTTTCGACAGATTTTCGTAAAGCTCTTTCCTTAAATGATCGTTTCAGGTTTACGCGCGAACTATTTAATAATGATTCTGTTAGAATGAATGAGTGTATTGACCTGATAAATCAGGCTACTGATTTTGCGGAAACAGAACAAGAGCTTTTAGCTACCTACAAGTGGAATAAAGAGCAGGAAGAAGTGGTTGAATTTTTCAGCCTGATTCGTCAGCGCTTTATGTAAAATAGTGCTTTAGGTGACTAAAGTACAGAATTTAAGCAATTATTATGGGTAAATTATATGTTGTTCCTACTCCCATAGGAAATCTGGAAGATATGACCTTCCGTGCGGTACGTATACTGAAAGAAGCCGATTTTATTCTGGCTGAAGACACACGTACCTCTTCTTTTCTGATGAAGCATTTTGAGATTGATACTAAAATGCAGTCTCATCATAAATTTAACGAGCATAAAACAGTGGAGCATATTGTTTCACGTATTCAGGCGGGTGAAACCATTGCTTTGGTTTCGGATGCCGGAACTCCGGCTATTTCTGATCCCGGCTTTTTGCTGGTTCGTGAATGTGTAAGATCGGGTGTAGATGTAGAATGTTTGCCTGGTGCTACTGCATTGATTCCAGCATTGGTCGTTTCGGGACTTCCTAACGATAAGTTCTGTTTTGAAGGGTTCCTGCCTCAGAAAAAAGGACGTATGACCCGAATGAAAGAGCTTGCGGACGAACCTCGGACAATCGTGTTTTATGAGTCGCCTTATCGTGTGGTTAAAACCTTGACTCAGCTTGCCGAACATTTTGGCGAAGAGCGTCAGGCCTCCTGTTCAAGAGAGCTTTCGAAAAAATTCGAACAAACCGTTCGCGGATCACTGAAAGAGCTTATTCAGTACTTTACAGCAAACGAGCCAAAAGGTGAGTTTGTGATGGTTGTTGCAGGAAAAGAGAATGTAAAAGAGAGTACGAAGGAGAAGCAGTAAAATTTTTTATTCGTAAAAAAAAATGGCTTCTTACCTGATATAAAAAAAAAGCTCTATATTTGACGCGTCTCTCAATCTCTCTTATAAAATTGTTGTTGTCGTCTGTTTATAAGAAAGATGAGTGCGAAAAAATAACCGATAACTAAATTTTAACAAGATGAAAAAGTTTATTTTACCGTTTGTTGCAATGGCTTTGCTTTTTTCCAGTTGTGGAGAGGGCGGATCGTCTAAACAATTACGTGAGGAAAATGACTCATTAAAGACGGCACTATCGCAAGTACAAAACGAATTTGACGAAACTCTGTCTATTCTGAATGATGTTGAGTCTGGTTTCCAGAAAATCAGAGAAGCTGAGAACTATGTGTCAACACAAACATCTCAGGAAATTACTCCGGGTAAACGTGAGCGTATTGCGAATGATATTTCTCTTATCACTGAGACTTTAGAGAAAAATAAAGAGCAGTTGAGCAAACTGAAAGATCAATTGAATAAGCAAGGAAATAAATCATCTCAATTGCAAAAGATGGTGAATCGCCTTACTGCAGAAGTTGAGCAAAAAACTCAGTTGATTGTTACACTTCAGGAAGAACTTGCGAAAAAAGATATTCGTATTAATGAACTTGACCGTTCTGTTGCTGCTTTGAATACTACTGTTTCTCAAATTACTGAAGAAACTCAGAAACAGAAAAATACAATTAAAGAGCAGGATAAAGAGCTTAACAGCGCATGGTATATCTACGGTACTACTTCAGAATTGAAAAAACAAAACATTCTGACCGGTGGCGGATTATTCAAACGTAAAGAGCTTCTTCGTGGCGATTTCAATAAAGACATGTTTAATCATGTTGATATCCGTACGATGAAAGTATTGGAAATTCCTGCTAAAAAAGCGAAGATCCTGACAAATCATCCTGAAGGTTCGTATACTCTTGGTAAAGATGCAAGCGGACAGATGGTTCTTACAATAACTGATGCGAAAGCTTTCTGGAGCTTGTCTCGCTATTTGGTTATTGATATTAACTAATTAAACAGATACTTAGTTATTAACATACAAAAGCGGGTTATTCACATGTTGGATAACTCGCTTTCTTTTTTTGTTATTAAATGAAATACAATTCTTTATTTATAGATTTAGACGATACGCTTTGGGATACAAATGCGAATATGAAGGCAAGTCTCGAAGAGATTTATGAGAGTTATAAATTGAATAAGTGGTTTGATTCGTTTGATCATTTTAATTCAATTTATCACCCCTATAATCAGCATTTATGGCATCGCTATCACCACGGTGAAATTCAAAAAGAGTTTTTGACCGCAGAACGATTCAGATATCCGTTGAGTCAGGTGGGCTTTGAAATTAAAACAGAGGATGCACTGAAAATCAATGAAGACTTTCTTGTAAATACGACCTTAAAAACGAAGCTTGTTCCTGATGCTATTGAGCTGCTGGAGCACTTGAAACCGAAATATAAACTCTATATACTGTCAAACGGGTTTAAGGAAGTGCAGTATAAGAAGATTAAAAACTCAGGTCTGGACTCTTATTTCGATAAAGTACTCCTTTCTGATGATATCGGATACAATAAACCACATCAGAAGATCTATGAATATGCGCTTAAATCAACGAACTCTAAGAAAGATGCATCTTTGATGATTGGTGATAACTTTGATACGGATATAACCGGGGCCCGTAATTTTAAAATGGATCAGATCTATTTCCGGAATGGAGTTCAATACGTAACTACTTTTGAACCAACCTATACGGTTGATTCTTTGCTGGAAATAAAGAGAATTCTTTAAAATGATTCTTTTTTGTGTATTAAATGAAAATTAATATATATTTGTCCTGAATAAAAAATCTATTATTATGGATCAGAGTAAATTAGACATGTTTATGCTTTGCAATGCAAAGTATTTTCCGGAAGAGAAATTACCAATGCTTAGAGAGCAGCTTCTGAATATGGAAGAAAGCAGATGGAATCATATCCAGTTACTTCAGTTTCAGAATCCGACAACAATCCTGTTAGTTTCTATTTTTGTAGGATATCTTGGTATTGACCGTTTCATGATTGGTGATACAGGATTGGGAATTGGGAAACTGTTAACTTGTGGTGGATTCGGAATCTGGCAAATTGTTGACTGGTTTCTGATTATTGATGCGACACGTGAGAAAAATCTGCTAAAAATTACGCAGGCATTATCTTAGACACTTCTATGAGCGAAAAGAAAGTCTATTTTTTACTCTCAGGGATTGCTCTCCTTGGCTATATCTATATTGTTGTAGCCTTAAGTGGAGTAGTGAATGATCAGGTGAGTTTGTGTATGTTTCATAATGTAACCGGCATTCCATGTCCCTCCTGTGGTACAACCCGCGGGATGATGCAACTGGTTCACGGACAATTTACAGAAGCATTGCGTATGAATGCGCTTTGTTACGTTCAGGCTTTCTTTTTGCTTATTTTACCAGTTCTGCTTGTAATTGACCTGATAGGTAATAAAAGAACACTTTTATATGCTTATAACCGGGCAATTCAAATCATAAACAGACCATGGATAGCATTTATCCTGGGCGTGTTACTTTTGGTAAACTGGATCTATTTAATCTATGCAGGCCGATAATAACTATGAATAACTATGTACCAACTGAGAGAGAGTGTGAGAAATCATCTTACGCATACCTCATGACTCTTTTCATCTTTTTCTTCGGAGTACCGCTACCGATAATTAATCTTCTTGTTGTAGTCTTTTTCTATCTGATGAACAGAAATGAGACACACTTCATAAGATGGCATTGTATGCAGTGTATGTTGTCTCAGATTCCTGTTTTCTTTATTAATACCGTATTGTTCTGGTGGACAGTTTCAATCCTGTTTTTTGATGCTGGCTTTACCTATGGTTATATCATCTATCTTATGCTGGCTTTATTGTTTAATATCATAGAAATGATTATTGTAATTTATGCAGCGATAGATGTACGTAAAGGAAATGATATCCGCTGGTTAGCGATTTCAGATATCACAGATCAGCTTGTGAAAAAAGAAGAGATGGTTTGTCAGTCGTAATGATCAAATCACAATGCCCGGAAGCAATCTCTTCCGGGCATTGTGATTTATATTCGGTTTATTTATATAACTGTATAAACCTTTTATCCTCAAGCAACTCTTCAAGCAGCCCTCCTTTTCTTACATAGCCAATTGTTAACCGGCTTGCTGTTTCAATGATAAAACGGTTACGCATCATACTCCGGTGTCCGGTTATTAACGAATGTTCCTTTTCAAAAGGTGAGATAATCAGTAGTTTGTTTCCTTCCAGCGCCTTCGTTATTTCTGAGTTAAAGGAGTCGGGAATACCTCTTGCCAATACCCATATAAACGGCGTTTCCGTACTGAGTAAAAGCGCCATCATTTGCTTTTCCATATATGAATGTCCGGGAGTTATAATGATCTCATCTTTATTAATATGAGAAATGAAATCAGAAAGAACATGATCGCAAAAGAACGGATCTGTCTGCGAACTGAGAAAGCCAATTCTGCTGAAATTTAAAAGCTCGATATTTCCATGGTAATGAAGCATAATACATCAATTTAACAATGAGTGAGTATATTCTACAGATTCTTTTTATCTTTGAGCGAAAAATAAAGAATTGTCGTTGATATTCAAATAGATTGTATGAAAAAATTCTTATTAATCGTATTCGTAAAGGTGCCTTTGATTATTTTGTTGCTTGTACTGGCAGCAGGATCAGCGTTCTATCTTTTCTCTCCCGTATATGATTTTTCGGAACCCAAACCTTTTTCCGGAGAAAATATATATAATCCTTATGCATCTGTGGATACTGCCCAATGGAAGAGAGCAAATTTTCATGCCCATCACCGCATGTGGAGTGGAATTACAAACGGAGGCTGTTCAGAAGAAGAGCTTCTGGAAGCGTATAAAGGATTGAAATACGATTTTATCGGTATTTCTAACTATCAGCATATGACTGATTATAATAAGGGTAAAGATAATTATCTGCCTCTTTATGAACATGGCTGGGGTATTTGTAAGTTTCATCAGCTGGTATTCGGTGCAGAGAAGACTACCTGGAAAGAGTATCCTTTCTTTATGACCCTTTCCGAAAAGCAGAATATATTGAATAGCGTTAGTGAAGATGCCGACCTGATTGTGTTTAATCATCCGCGCTTTACGCGTACGCTTAAGCCGGAAGAGATGCGTTACCTGACAGGTTATGATATGATTGAGGCTGTTTCGGGAATGGCTGCATCAACGAATTTGTGGGATGAGGCTCTTTCTTCAGGACATGCATCTTTTATTGTAGCCAATGACGATTCGCATAATATAAACAAACTTTATCAGCTTGCCCGCTTTGCAACCTTCGTAAACGTGGCAGATACAAAATACGACAATCTTATACCGGCTCTTAAAAGCGGAGCTACTTATGGATTGAAAATACCTAATTTCGGCGATGGCGACTGGAATGTGAAACAGGCTGAAAATGCAAATCTTCCTGTTCCTGCGATTTCATTTGTCAATGATACAATCCGGATTAAATTGTCACAAAAGGCAGACTCCATTCGCCTGATCGGACAAAACGGAGAGAAGAAGGCTTTCGCTGCCGATACAAATTATATCGCTTATCCATTCGGACCCGCCGATACTTACGTACGGGCAGAAGCTAAATTTGAAAATGGGGTGGATATGTACCTGAATCCATTTTTCAGATACAGCGGAGGCAATCCTTTGCAGAAGCAACATTTAGCTCATTTTTCATTCGCGAAGACGTTACTCTATTCCTTCTTCTGGATGATTGTATTGTTGTTCGAATTCTATTTGATTTATCTGATCGCTAAGATCAGACTACCAGGTTCTAATAAACGCAGAAGATGAAACGTTCAATCTATTTTCTTGTAATCCTGTTTTCTATCGTTACCCTTTATTCATGTAAAGGACGTAAAGTATCGAAAACTCCTATTATATCGGGGCATGTGACCGGACTTACTTCCCGTGCATTATATGTAATGCCTGAGTTTGACCGTTCTTTTGTTGTTGATACACTGACGATTGACGAGGATAAATTTACTTTTAATTTTATTCCCGATACAACAAGCTTCATCACGTTGTACTTTGATCAGATGGCGCGAAAAATAACGCTGCTTGTTTCTCCGGATTCGAAGATTCAGCTTGATGGTCCTATTGATAAGTTAGTCGTTAAAAATGATTCGCTAAATCAGATGTGGCTCGATTATTGTAATTCTGTTTTACCTTTTCAGGATTCTATTCAGGAGGTGCAGAGAAGCTTGAGAGAGGCTTATAAGACAGACTCTATGGCTCTTTACTTTAAGGAGTTGTATTCAGATAAGCGGGTGAAGGCTGATTCGTTGTGGTCAAAAAGAGTGAATCAGTACGTACGTTCAAATAAGAATAATCCAACGGTTCTTCTGGCAATAAATGAGTACATAACAAACACACAGAATACGGATTCGATCGTTTCGTGGATGTCTGCTCTGGGACCATTAACCACAGGTTTTCCCTTGCATAAGAGATTACTCTCTGTAGCCATGGAGCGTGAAATAGCAAAGAAGGGAAAGGTCGTACCTTATATGACTTTTGTTGATGCCGATGATAAAGAGGTTAAGACAGAAGATGTAAAAAAAGGATTACTGTTTTTATATTTCTATGCAGAAGAGGATAATTTTACCAAAGCGGTAAAAAAGGATCTGATGAAACTAAAGAAAGAACTTGAGAAGTCAAATAAAAAAATAGCCTCAAAAGACAAAGCATCTAAAGAGAATACCTTCGCTTTCTGGGCTATTTCTTATGCGGATAATACAGAAGACTGGAAGCAATCCATATCTTCTGATTCTACGAAGATCACAAATCTCTATTCCGTACATGGTATACTTTCAGATCAGCTTAAAGATATTGGAGTGGGAACGATCCCGTCTCTTCTTGTGCTGAATGAAAAGCAGGAGATTGTGAGCTATAATGAATATGCTGGCCGGTTAGAAAAGATTATAAAAGCATATCTCGCAAAATAAGTTCCGATTCAGGACCCATATTGAATAAAAGGTCAATGATACTCAGATCGGGCTGGAATCCATATTTTGTTTGAAATACCTGATAATAAGGCTTTGAAACAAGATTGAGTTCCGGTCCGATTTTTATTTGTGGTTCGGCGTAAGCTCTTAAATCCAATACCCCGTTATCTGTATGCTTTTCAAAAGATTGAGTCTCTGTAACAATCTTCTGCATATCCAGATGCTCAAAAAGAAGAGCTCTTAATGCTTCGTTAAACTCTGCCAGATATTCATATTTCTTCTCGTAGAACGGTTCAAAATCATCCCTGTAGTACTCAAAGAATGGCGAAGAATTGTATGAAGACTTAATCGCGTTCCAGTGAAGATGTCTCCAGTTGCCATGATCAGAAATCTTCATATCCTTCAGGCTCGGTTTTTTAATTTCAGACTTCTCAACCGGAATGGTTAAGGTCAACGGACCATTTGCAGAAAGAATAGTACATCTGTTGCGGAAGCTTTGTTTCATGAAGTGCTCCTGTACTTCTATTTCTATCTGATCATTCTTATACATAAAAGCATAGTGACTGACCGGAGCTAAATATTCTGATGTTATACGTATTGTATTCATTTACTGAATTGTTTTAAACCAATTGTCCTGATCGCTTTTCCAGACTATAAATGCTTTACCGATAAGGTGACTTTCGGGTACGAATCCGAATGCTCTTGAATCTTCTCCGGTTTCTCTGTTATCAGACAGCACCCAGTAGTAGTTCTGTTTGAACGTAATAAACTGAACCGGTTTTCCCTTGCGATACAACAGGCTGTCTTTTATTGTGGCATCAGGCAGTTCATAAGATAAAATGATATCTTTATAACGTTCTGTATTCTGTTTACTGGCACGGATCATTTTATCTTTTCGCGGCACCCAAAGCGAGTAGTTGTCGCTTTCCGGATAAAAAGCCTCAAGAAGGTGCAGTGACGTTTTGAAAGTAGTGTTTAGCTCTTTACGTGATATAAATATCAGATAATGATTATCCATTACTTTCGTTGTACGGATTTTTCTGTTTCCTTTCGTTATACAGCTGATTATTTCTCCTTTACCTTCTTCTCTGAACAGATAAGGAGCCAGCCGGCTGTTGTTGTCGGTATAAAACACATTATTTGCGAGATAGCCTTTTCCGGAAAATGAAAGAGAATCGCCCGGAAGGCCTATACACCGGCTTATGCAAACAGGTTTTTTGTCTGTCGGGACTTGGCTGAATTGTTTTCCGGGGTGATTAAACATGACCACATCATTGCGTTGTGCTCCGGATGACGCCAGCCTGTGATATCCGGTTTGCAGGATGTCTGTATATGATTTGATTCCCAATGCCGGAAGCGTATCGTGTGCGAAAGGAACAGCCAGCCAGGTCATTGGCAGACGCAACCCGTATGACCACTTGTTAACCAACAAATGATCACCCGGATGTATCGAGCTTTCCATTTGATTAGAATCGATACGTACAGATTCAAATGCAAAACCTCTGACTATCAAAACCAGAAGGAATATGATAATCAGAGACTTTACAGTTATTAATCGAAAAGGCTTATTTTCCATTATTAATTAGCAGGAACTTGCTTTAATATACGGTTGAAGCGGATTTTTCCATCGAACCATCCTCTGTCTTTATCCAGCGACATCCAGATCAGAATAGGTTTCCCTACCACGTGATCTTCAGGAACGAATCCCCATGAGCGGGAATCTGCTGAATTCATACGGTTGTCTCCCATCATCCAGAAGTAGTCCATTTTGAAAGTATAAGAGGTTACAGCTTCGCCGTTAAGATATATTTTACCATCACGTTTTTCTAGCTGATTATCTTCATACGTGCGGATAACGCGTTCGTAAACCGGATAGTTTTCTTCTGTTAATTGCAGTACGGCTCCTTTTTTAGGTATCCAGATCGGACCATAATTGCTTATTGTCCATTTATTTGATTCGGCATAAGGATAGGTCGGACCGCCCAGTTCTCCCGGCATGATTGCAATGCTTTTTACAAAAGAGAACTGCTTCAGCATGTCTACAGCCGCCTGAGTCAGAGGCATCAGATAAATCGTAGCACCCTGAGGAGCGTTCAGATACTGATAATACCCCGGATCTGTAATGATATCTCTGTCGTCGTTGCTTACTCCTAATTTGCGGAACTGCGTGTCATTGATATGCGTTCCGTCAGTCACAACAAAGTAGTTCTGCTGCATTTCCTTCGGATTCACCTCTTTTTTACCATTCAGGTAAATCTGGTTGTCAATAATCTGAAGCGTATCACCGGCAATACCTACGCATCTTTTTACATAGTTTTCTCTGCGGTCGATCGGACGCCAGATAATTTCCCCAAAAGTAGCCTTATCGTTCCAGACCCGTTCTCTTCCATACATCTGACAAAGAGAGTAATAATCCGGAAATTCACTTTTGGTACACACTGTATCTCCTGCAGGATAGTTAAACACGACGATATCACCACGTTTAACCTGCTCAAAACCCTTCAGACGTTTGTACTCCCATTGTGGATTTTCGATATATGATTTTGTATTCAGGATAGGCAAAGTATGCTGAGCCAATGGAAATGAAAGCGGCGTATTGGGTACGCGGGCTCCGTAATTACACTTGCTGACCAGCAGGAAGTCTCCGACCAAAAGCGTCTTTTCAAGTGACGAAGTCGGAATCTGGTAATTCTGGAAGAAGAATGTATTAATAAAATACACGGCTACCAGAGCGAAAACAATCGCATCTACCCATCCCATGACTTTACGTACGAGCGGATTTTTAGATTGCTTCCACCATGTCCACTTAATTTTCTTGGTAAAATATGCATCAAAGATGAAAGGGACAACAATTAATGGCCAGAAACTCTCTGTCCACAAGGTAAATAAAAGCCAAAGCACAATAGCTATGCTTCCTTTTATCCATTGTTTTTTTGATATTTTGTTTAGCATCGTTTAAAGCTGTTTTGAATTAAAACTTAAGCATATCGGACATCGTAAGGAATCCTTTTTTGCCACAGGTAAATTCAGCAGCAACAACAGCTCCTAATGCAAATCCTTTACGGCTTTTAGCATCATGAGTAATTGTGATGGTATCCACTTCCGATTCGTAAATAATAGAATGATATCCCGGCACTTCTCCTTCACGGATTGCTTCTATAAACAACTCAGAGTTATCCTTTGGAGTTTCGATAGTCCAGTTATTCTTACGGTCGATATTCTCAAGAACGCCTTCTGCAAGTGTAATTGCAGTACCGCTTGGCTCATCTAATTTATGGATATGGTGAATTTCCTTCATCTTTACATCATAATCGGTAAATCCATTCATGATTTTAGCCAGATATTTATTTAGAGCGAAGAAGATATTCACGCCTAAGCTGAAGTTTGATGCGTAAAAGAATGTTTTTCCTTCGTTTTCGCAGGCATTTTTGATTTCATCAATATGATCCAGCCATCCGGTAGTTCCGGCTACAACAGGAACACCTGATTTAAATGCTCTTCTGTAGTTTTCCAGAGCAGCATCGGGTCTTGTAAATTCAATTGCAACATCAGCACTTTTAAATGCATCTGATTCGAAATCAGCCAAGTTATTTACATCAATAATCGATACTATCTCATGTCCGCGGCTTTTTGCAATTTGCTCAATCTCACGCCCCATCTTTCCGTATCCTATCAGTGCTAATTTCATAACTTATCTATTTTTCCAATTAATATTCAGAATAATTTCTTTTATTTGCAAACATAGAGAATTATTCTTTATTATCCATGCGTTTTGGCTGTTAGTCACGCTTATAACCTTTATATTTAATAGAATCTTACATGGAAAACCTGCTGCATTATGCCTGGAAGTACAGGCTGTATCAATCCGCTTCTCTTCAGACTGTAGATAATCTTTCTGTTGAGGTAATAGATCCGGGCATTCATAACTTTAATTCATGTCCTGATTTTTTTAACGCCAAGCTTCGTATCGGAGGAGTTTTGTGGGTGGGTAATGTCGAAATACATCTGCGCGCATCGGACTGGAACAGGCACAATCATCATACCGATCGTAGTTATAATTCGGTGATTGCTCATGTGGTATCAGAATCCGATTGTCAGGTATTTACGCAGGAGGGACGGGCACTTCCTCAGTTACTGCTGCCTTATCCAGAGCATCTCGAAAACAGGTATATTTCTTTGCTGAAGAGTGATTCGCTGATCGCCTGCCGCGATTATCTTCCCCATATCGATCCTTTTGTTTTTTCTTCCTGGAAAACCCGCTTGCTGATCGAACGGCTTGAACAAAAATCGGTTCTGATTGATCAGGTTGCTTCTCTTTCCTGCAATGACTGGGATACCATTTTTTATACCCTGCTTGGTCGTTCATTCGGTTTTGGGATAAACTCCGACCCTTTTGAACGGCTGGTTCGCTCCATTCCTTTTCAGATTGTGATGAAACATTCCGATTCGCTTTTTCAGCTCGAAGCATTATTTCTGGGTCAAGCGGGTTTCCTTTCGGATACGGAGTGCAAAGAGGTACGCTATCAACGCTTACAACGTGAATTTACCTATCTGAAACATAAGCATCAGCTTCAGGAGATGGATGCAAGTGTCTGGAAACTGGCTAAAACACATAGCTTTAATTTTCCGGTTATCCGTATTGCCGAGTTTGCAGCTCTTTTTCATAAATACGAGCGGTTCTTTGCATACATCGTTGATAAAATGCAAAATCTGGAGGAGCTTATTGCTTTGTTTCAGGTTAATGCTGGCTCATACTGGGACAATCGGTTTTCTTTTTATATAGGCTCTCCGACAGGTAAAAAGCACCTTGGAAGAGAGTCAATCCTGATCGTAATTATTAATGCGGTTATACCGGTATTGTTCGCCTATGGCAAATACCTTGGGGAGGAATCCGTAACCGAACGGGCTTTTGCTGTTCTGGAAGAGATTAAAGCGGAGAATAATTCTATTGTGCGTAATTGGAAAAGCCTGGGCATGCGCATTGAAACGGCGTATGATTCCCAGGCTGTTATTCAGTTGCAAAAAGATTATTGCAATAAACGTAAATGTCTGTTTTGTCCTGTCGGCTATAAGATTATGAGTGCTCATTCATAACACACTCTGCAATCATCCAGTCTAAGGGAGTATCAATATCAAGAGAAGATTTCTCATCCATCACATATTTTATCTTACGTTTGAATGCACTGATCGGTTCTCTTTTCAGGCTGTCGGCATTAATCACATAGATAGCACCGTTGTACTCATAGTACCGGGGCATATCCTGCCTTCTGCCTGCGTTTTTATTGAATGTAAGCTCAATATATCCGTCTTTATTTTCATTACAAAGCACGGTAGGAGCGTGGGATTCCTTTACCGAGACAACCATGTCCAGATCCGGTGTGTAAAGCGACATTGCTTCCTTTACCTGTTCGGCTTTGCGGAATGGAGATGTGGGTTGAAGAAGTACAATTGCATCGTACTTTCTACCCTTAGATTCGTAATAAGCTAACGCATGAAGCAGTACCTCATAAGTACCAGCCTGATCCGTCGCTAATTCATCGGGACGAAGAAACGGAACTTCAAGCTGATAGTTTTCAACACATTCTTTTATAGCAAGATCATCTGTAGTTACACAAATATCCTCATCGTTACAGAATTGACGTGCAATATCTATTGAATAACAGATCATCGGCTTTCCAGCCAGATGTTTTATGTTTTTGTGTGGAATTCCCTTGCTCCCACCTCTTGCCGGGATGATAAATAAATAGTTCATACTGTCTGTTTAATATGATGAGCCAGATCGCAAGCTTTTGCATATTCAGCATGGTTTCCGATGTCCAGCCAGTAACCGGTTATCGGGAAACGGATCACTCTGTATTTGTTGTCAATTAAATACTTAATCAAATCTGTTGCGTTGTAGAATGTATCCTTCGGGATTAACTGCAAAAGCTCTCTTTTTATCAGATAGATACCGGCATTTGCATAGTAGTTATACGTCGGTTTTTCTACAATCTCTTTAATTTCACGTCCTTCTAACTCAAATATGCCATAAGGTACGTTTACCGTGTAAGGAACAGAGGCGACAGACATATCAGCTTCATGATCTTTAAAGTGAAGGAAGAACTCTTCATAATCAATATTAGTGAACAGATCAGAGTTCATAACCAGAATCGTATCATTGTAAAATGTGTCAATGAAACTCAGTGACCCGATTGTTCCCAGAAATGCAGGTTCGGGTACACAATCCACATTCACTCCATTAACAGGTTCTCTGAAATGCTCTTCAAGCTGTTCTTTCAGGTAGTTAACTGTTACCGAAATATGTTCAATACCGAAGTGGATCAGCCGCTCAATATTGTAATCAATAATTGCTTTGCCCTTGACCGGAAGAAGCGGTTTAGGAACAGATTCGGTCAGCGGTCGTAGCCGTTCACCTTTTCCTCCTGCCATTAAAACGGCATCAACAGGCAATACAGAGTGCAGCTTTTTTAAATTATAGAGCGTAATAATCTTTTTGTTTTCATCCAGTACAGGCAAAAGAATGACGCCTGCTTTACGCATCTCCTTAATAAACCGCACATCCGTTTTTTGAGCAGTTGCATATTTAAAATGCACATTCATTGCAGCCGTGATGTTTGTGCTGAGATCTTTCGTTGCAATAAGATTTCGCCGGACATCACCGTCTGTAAGAGTGCCAAGCATTCTTCCCTGCGAGTCCACGACTAAAAGCGTAAGCACATCGCCCGAAAGATTATTCAAGGCTACCAGAGCATCACTTAACGATGCATCTGATGAGATTATATATTTGGATATGTCGTTCATTATTTCAGGTCGTAAAAAGATTTTACAATCAGATCCTTCAGTGGAAAGTTACAAAGTTTTTCAGCAACAGCTCTTGCCGTTCCTGCTTTGTAGTATGGGTTCACTGTATTTTTTGATTGCTCTGAAAATTCAGGAGATAAGATCTGTTTAATCCCGTTTGTGATTTCTTCTCTGCTAATTCCGCAGTGCAGTACCGAGTCTGCCGAAATGCGTCCTTTCTGCCGGTCACCAATGTCAAGAGTGGGTATGCCGAAAGAAGGAACTTCAATAATACCGCTTGAGGAGTTACCCACAACAGCTGTTACCTGTTTAAGTGCCGATAAATATCGTTTTAAGCCCAGAGAATCAAAAGCAACAGATCTCTCCGGATGGTTCTTTACAAATTCGAGAATCTGCTGTTTGATAACCTTCCCGTTTGTATCCGAATTCGGCATGGTAAAGATCATTTTATACTCATTCAGATAAGGCTTAAGAGCCTCTAATAAGTCACAGATCTGTTCTTCGGCAGAAGAAGAGCCTAACGTAACCGGGTGATATGTTATTAACAATGATTTCCTGCCCAGACTGAAATGAAGTGAATCTTCAAGCTCCTCTTTTTTCAGAAGCGGAAGAGATAAAATATTGTCTACTCCTACTGCTCCTACGTTGAACACACGGGCAGGGTTCTCTCCCATCTGAATCACTCTGTTGCGGTATGTCTCTGTTGACGTGAAGTGCAGATGGCTCATTTTGGTGATGGCATGTCTTATGGCATCATCGTAAGCACCTTCTGTTATTTCTCCACCATGCAAATGTGCTACAGGTATTTTGTAGAGCAGAGCCGCAGTTACGGCACTAAGTATTTCAAAGCGGTCACCCAGAACTACCAGTAAGTCAGGCTTCAGATCTTCATAAGCATCAGCAAATCCGATTGTCGCAAGTCCGACCGATTTTGTAGTCGCATTTGCCGTATCCGATGCCAGAAGCATTTCCACTTTGCGGTTAATTGTAAATCCGTCAGCTTCTATCTCACGATAAGTTAACCCATAGTCCGGAGAAAGATGCATGTTTGTTGCAATGATTTGCAATACAGAATCCTTATCTTCAGCTACTATACGCATGATGTTGCTTAACAAGCCGTATTCCGCTCTTGAGCCGGTAACGAAACAGATTTTTCTCATAATTCAATTTTTTCGTCCGTATTGAAAGCATGTTTAGCTCTGGTTCCGATAACGTCTTCCCATCTCATGGGAGAGATTCCGTCACCGGGACGTTTTACGGTGATATTATCTTCAGTCAGAACTTCATTTGCTCTGATCGGACATTTAGCAACAATACTTTTTCGGGCAATTGCTTTATTTTTCAGTTCTGACGGAGCAGGTGTTTTATGTCCGTCTCCCAATGCTTTTTCTATATTCCGGATTGCATCAACCATCGCTTTCAGTTCCTGAGGATCCAGCGATGCTACATGGTCGGGACCTTCCATTTCACGGCTTAGCGTAAAATGCTTTTCAATCACTGTAGCTCCTAATGCAACTGCTGCAATTGCTACTTCAATCCCCTTCGTATGATCAGAATATCCGGCAGGGATCTGAAATTCATCTCTGAGGGTAAGCATCGCATTCAGATTGACCTCTTCCATAGGTGTCGGATATTCAGTCGTACAATGTAAAAGAGTCATCTGATTTTTTGCTATTCCAAATTTCTCCAGTACCTGAATACAATTGCTTATATCATCAATAGTTGCCATTCCACTTGAAAGAACAACAGGCATTCCCTTCTGCGCAATATGTCTCAGATAAGGGTAGTTTGTTATT
>JBOFDD010000308.1:0-2780 GCA_051646645.1 Bacteroidales bacterium
TTATTAGCGATTAATAAATACAAACTATTATCAACAGAATTAACAATGCGGTATTACAGCCTGTATATCTGCAGTTTAGTGATGTGAGAAACTTTAGTCCGTAATAAATCATAGAAGGAACAACACCACTAAGCATCCAGGTTCCGGAAAGAGCTCCGATCAGAAATAATATAATGATGGCAGGAGTGGAATCACCGATATGACGAACCATCACACGCTCAGTATCAGCCCAGGATGTACGGGTTTCCAGAAAAGAGACTGCAAAGCAGAATATAGAAGCAATCATAAGTATCAGCTGCGTAGAGCCGCTACCGGCATCGCTTCCGAAGATATATATGTTTGTACTTAGTGCAATAATTAAAAAGAAAATGGGAAGAAGGGCAACCCAAAGTCGGGGTTGTCTGGTGTTATTTAGTATCGTATCCTCCATTCGGTGTGTGGTTGTTGTTAAAATATATTGAGGTCATCTCGACTTTTGGGCGTTAATTAATTTTAGTCTGTTTCAAATTTATTTTTTGCTTTAATAGCGAAGCAATAGCGGGCTATTGCAAGATAATAAAGTGAAAAATGAGGCAGAAAGAGGCAAAATTAATAACGACATGGGGTCTTTTAGAAACTATTTTCGACGTTTCCAAAAGTCGAGATGACCTCATTGTTAATTATTCTCTTTCTTATCAGCAAAAGTAGCTAATATTATTGAGAGATAATAAGTGAAACCATGCGTTGTAACTATTTTTTCGAGCTTTTTTGTTTTGTAAGGGTGATTCTGTTTTTATTATTATTGTTGCTTTTTGAAATAGAAAAGAGGAAATAACTTATTTTTTTATACTAAATAAGCTATTTCCTCTTAAAAGTGAAATATGGGTATTTTACTTGTTTTTCACCGTAAGTATCTCTTTAACCTTAGCCGGATCAGAGAGTGTTTCGATTGTATTCTTCAATTCGTCATCGTATTGCAATTGATACTCAGTAGCACCTTTCTGATAGTAATAACGCTTAAGAATTTCAGCTGCCAGAAACTCTTCAATGTCTGGACGGAAAGTGTCAAGAGATCTGTTTGTGTCGTGAGTCAGTTTGCCTTCAAGTGCTTTAAATTCCTCTTCGGCACCCTCCATGTATCCTTCGAATTTAGCTACTTCCTTCAGCTTTTCAAGCATTTTTTCGCTTTGCTTGTCGTACTTGAAATCTTTTGATTTAACATACTCCTTAAACGCGTTATACTCCTCATCCGACAGCTTGAAGTCTTTGGCTGAAGCTATTTGTGGATGTGAAGCTGCATATTGATTCGCGTAGTCGAATAAAATAAGATCATTCACCAGATAGAACAAGATATTCGGAGGTGTTTTTACTGTTGTCTTGATGTCCGGAGTAATTCCGCCGCCATCACGAACCGAACGCCCGTTTTTCGTTTTGAAAACAGATGTCAGGCTATCCGGTATTTCACCAACGCTTCCATCGGGATTTCGGCGACTATAGTCAATCGCCTGCACGCAACGTCCGCTTGGTGTATAGTATTTGGCTGTAGTCACCTTCAGGTTGCCGTTATAGTTTAATGAGCGGGCAGATTGCACAAGTCCCTTTCCGAAAGTGCGGTTACCAATAATAACAGCTCTGTCCAGGTCCTGCAGAGCTCCTGAAACGATTTCAGAAGCCGAAGCACTTCCCTGATCCACCATTACAGCAATAGGCATAATTGTGTCAAGCGGTTCGAGTGTTGTTTTATATACACGGTCCCATTGACGTAGCTTTCCTTTTGTTGAAAGAATTTCTTCGCCTTTAGGTACAAAATAATTCACTACTTTAAGTGCTTCTTCCATCACACCACCACCATTACCGCGGAGATCAATGATAAGAGATTCGGCACCTTTATTCTTCAGATCCAGAAATGCAGTTTTAAACTCATCGCCGGTTTTGTCTGTAAAAGATGAGATAGCGATATATCCTGTTTTGGGAGCAACCAGATCAGAATAAGCAATAGAGTTGATCTGAATCTTTTCGCGTTTGATTTTTACATCTTCAGTTTTCCCTGTAGCAAAACGTTTCAGAGTAAGAGTAACATCTGTGTTGGCCTCACCTTTTAGCAGAGAACTCGCTTCGTCAACTTTCTTGCCATCCATGCTTACGCCATTAATAGCAACGATGATATCTCCCGGCTTTAGCCCGTTTTTAGCAGCAGGCAGTCCTTCGTAAGGTTCGGAGATCATTACTTTACCGTCTTTTACAGCAATAAGAGAACCGATACCTCCATATTCACCCGTGGTCATGAATTTGAAATCATCCAGATCAGTCTCGGTAATATAGTTTGTATAAGGGTCAAGGGTGGAAAGCATTGCGTCAATGCCACTCTTAATTAGCTTATCGGGTTTAATGGTATCTACATAAAACTGATCCAGCTCACGAACGATGCCATAAAAGATATCAAGATTTTTATTCATCTCGAAATTCTTTGATTCGTTTTTAGACTGAGCGAATACAGGGGTAGTATAACTTGCAGAGATACTTATTAGTAATGCCGGTAAGGCAAATTTAGGATTCAGTATATTCATTTTCATCATTAAAAATATCCGTTTTCGGGTTTGAGGCAAAATTATAATAATCTTTGAATATTAGGCTATAATTTTGCTGTTTCGTTACAGTTATCCTTTAACCCAACTTTGCCCCTATAATTTTGTAACTCTCCGTAAATGAGACTTTTCTTTTTTTTGATTTTCTTGCTGTGTACTACAAATTTTGATTTTCCTAAATGGTCTGTCTTTATATTTGAGTGCTTTGTATATTTG